>NZ_JBEORG010000045.1:0-7593 GCF_040302145.1 Spirillospora sp. NPDC127506
GAAAGCTACGAGGCCGGACTCCACCTGCGCGGAGCCATCATCTGGCTGCGCAGCCTCCCAGCCCCCTCATGATCTGAACTACGAACAGGCCCTAGCACAGCGGCTGTGCACACCGCATCGGTGCGGGCGCTGAGCAACCTTGCCCATGTTCTTGGAGGCTGCTCGGGCCGGCGAGATGAGGCCGGGGCGTGGGGGGACGCTGCCGATGACTGTGCGTGTTCGCACAATGACCATTCCTGTGAATGAGGCCAGCGGACCGTGATCACGGCCGCCCTGTGGGCGTCGGGCTGTCACTCACGCCCAGGACTCTGGCGCGTTTTCCAGCCGCGCACGAACGCGTTGATGCCGGAGGAGTCGCAGAACCGCACTCCGGACAGCTCCAGCGCCAGCCGCGGCGGGCGGTCCGCCGACCACGCGCGGGACACGTGATCGTCCAGTGCAGGGACGGTGGCCATGTCCAGCTCGCCCACCACCACCAGTACCCGTCAGCGTCCGCGCCGCTTGGTGGTAACGCCCTGACCAGCAGCGATCAGCCCGCGGCCTCCTTCCCCTCCATACGCAAAGAGTATGATCACCATCACATTCAGTTTCTGGGATTCTCGACGCTGCGATGTGGTCGTGACCATCGCGGCCGCCGCGTATACCGGGGGTGCGCTACCGGCGGCGCGCACCGCGCGCCCGATCTGTCTGCAGGGCCGTCTTTCCACCGGCGGCACGGACATGTCAACGACGGGGCAGGGACACCCAGAACCTGCAACCAGGCGACATGGAGTGCAGATGAGCACGATGGAGCAGTTCATGCAGTTGCTCGGCCTGAACGCCGAGCGGTCCGGTCTGGCATCGCCGCAGGCCATCGAACAGCGGTCCGGGCTGCCACATTGCGGTGTGGCCGAACTTCTGCGCGGCCTGCCCGGCACCTACCGCGACCGGTTGCCGCACCGCGCTCTGCGGCGGATCACCGGCTTCTTGGCCCAGGGACGATGGGAGACGGCGGTCGAGGAGCTGGTGACGGCGCTGCAAGCGTTCCACGCACCGGTCAGCCCGGCGGAGCGCGAAAATCTGCGGACACTCCTGCACGCACTGGGCATGCCGGCCCACCGCGTCGACGCACTGCCCGCGCGGGATTCCAGCGACCGGCCGTAGCAGGATGCCATCGGGGCGTCCGCCGGGCCGGAGCGCGCGTTGCCGCCATCGCGCGGGGGCCGCAAACCAGCGACCGGTCGTTTCCGCCCCGGCGGCGGCACCCGCCGTGACTCGCGGCGGCCTTGCGGCGGCCTTGCCGGGACCGGGCCGCCGCACCGGATCTAGGGTCGCGGTATGCGTCAGATGCGGTCGTTGGACATGGTCATCCTGATCTCGTTCCTCGCCGTCTTGTTGATCTTCTTCAGTATCGATGTGCGCTCCAGGACCTCGGCGTCCTCCAAGCCGAGGCTTTTCTGCTCGAATGGGCGTCTCGGATTGGCGGGGTAGCGACCGCTTTGACGCTGACCCTGGGTTGGGCGGACCTGAGGTGCCACGGATCTTCCGGACAGGCCCCCAACTAGAGTTGGGGGAACCGGAAAGGAAGGCAGTTGGCAAGACAGAGGCGGCAGTTCACCCAGGAGCACAAGGACGAGATAGTCCGCATGGTCCTGGACGGCCCGCGCCCCATCGCCCATGTAGCCCGTGAGGTCGGGATCCACGACACCACCCTGGGCAATTGGGTCAAGGCCTACCGCAGAAGGCACGGCGGGGGACTCGTCCGGCACGTCGGCCGGCGAGCCGAAGAGCCCCCGGGAACGTGAACTCGAGCGCGAGGTCCGCAAGCTCCGCGAAGAGAACGAGTTCTTGAAAAGCCGCGGCCTTCTTCGCGAAAGATCACCGATGAGCGCCAACGCTGGGGTGGAGGACTCCCGCTGAAGCCTTCAGCGAGCATCTATGCTCACCGAAAGGAGGTGTTGCGACGACTCCTTGAACCCAAGAACTACACCAGCGACGAGTTCGGCCGGCATCTGGGCAAAAGGCATAAGATGCGGCGCTCGGTCGGCAGGACCGGTGTGTGCTGGGATAGTGCAATGGCCGAGTCGTTCTTCGGTGCGTTGAAGAACGAGTGGCTCAACCGTATGGTGGTTGCCACACGAGCCAAAGCCCGGCGCGCGGCTGTGCAGTACATCGAGGGCTTCTACAATCGACGAAGGCTTCATTCCGCGAACGGGTACCGGACACCACTTGAGGTCCATATCGAGTACCTGGATCGGCAGCGAGCAGCGTAGATCTGCCCGCAGATCACCGACCAAGAAGCTGTCCGGAAAACGCGTGGCCCCTCACCCCGACCTGCAGGGACGGGGGCCGGGCGGCCCCAGGGGTCGGTGGAGCCGGGTAGTGGACCGTTGCGGGGGAAGTTGCCGAGGATGAGTCGAGATGAGGTCGACAGGGCGCTGCTGGAACGGCAGGCGCTGCTGGACGATGCCGGGAACGCGCTGGCCAGCACCCTGGATCTAGCCGAGGGGCTGCGGCGGGTGTGCCGAGTCCTGACCACACGGTTCGGTGACTGGTGCGCGGTGAACCTGCTGGACGAGGTCGGGCAACTGGACCGGGTGACCGTCGTGCACCGCACCCGCCACGCGGCCGACTGCACCGGGTTCGAGGGTCCACTCCCGCCGCTCCCGCCGGACACCGAAGGGGCGGCGGAAGCGGCGGGGCCGTTGCCGCAGGTGCTGCACGGCCGGGGCACGGTGCTGCTCACTGACCTCCCCGCACCCGACCAGGCGGCGACCCCACTGGACGCCCGCCAACTGCAACTGTTCCACGAGCTGGGAACAGACAGTGCCATCATCGTCCCGCTCCGGGCGCGCCGCGAAATCCTGGGCTCCCTGACCGTCGCACGCACCGACCCCGACCGCCCCTTCACCCAGCACGACGTCGGCTTGCTGGAGGACCTGGTCCGCGGCCTGGCGCTCCAGGTGGACAACACCCGGCTCCACCAGCAGACCCGGCACGTCGCCGAACGCTTCCAGCGCGCCCTGCTGCCCGAGCCGGCGGGCACCGGCCACCTACGGCAGGCCGTGCGATACCTACCCTCGCAGACCAGCGCGCGGGTCGGCGGCGACTGGTACGACAGTTTCGTCCTGCCCGGCGGCGACACCGCCTTGGTCATCGGCGACGTCACCGGCCACGACGTGCGGGCGGCCGTCACGATGAGCACACTGCGCAACATGCTGCGCGGCATCGCCACCGACCGCCAGACCACGCCCGGAGACATCCTGCGCCGCATGGACCAGGTCGTCCAGACCCTGCACCCCCACGCCACCGCCACCTGCCTGTACGCCCTGGTCAAAGGCCCCCCGAACGGCCCCTGGCGACTGGACCACGCCTCCGCCGGGCATCCGCCCCCGCTGCTGACCACCCACGATGGCCACACCCGCTACCTGGAAGAGGGCGCGGGACTGCTGATCGGTGTGGACCCCGACCAGCCCCGGCCCACCGCCCACCACCCGCTACCGCCCCACTCCACCCTCCTGCTGTACACCGACGGCCTGATCGAACACCGCGACGAACCCCTCGACCACGGACTGGCCCGGCCCGCCAGCACGCCGCCACGCTGTCCCGCCAACCCCTCGACGTCTTCTGCGACCAACTGATCGACCGCCTCGCCCCCGACAGCGACGATGACACCGCCCTACTGGCCCTGCGCCCCACCCCACCGCAATGACCCCCAGCGCGCCACCACCAACGGTCCGCTGCACCAGAGCATGCCGCCGCGCCCCAACCCGCACCCAGGCGCCCCCTTGTGTGGCCGCCGCCCTGTGGGCGTCGGGTTGTCACTCAGACACAGCGGCGGCGATGGTGATGGCCCGGTCCACTGCGGTCGTTTGCAGGTAGTCCGCGACCCGCGGTTCCGGACGCAGCAACACCAGCTCTCCGCCCGCGCGGCCCTGGCGCGTTTCCAGCCGCGCACGAACGCGTTGATGCCGGAGGAATCGCAGAACCGCACACCGGACAATTCCAGCGCCACACGCGGCGGGCTGTCCGCCGACAACGCGCGGGGCACGTGATAGTCCAGTGCGGGGACGGTGGCCGTGTCCAGCTCGCCCGCCACCACCAGCATCCACCTGCGTCCGCGCCGCTCGGTGGTGTCGCCCAGCCCGCCGCCGCTGCCGGGTGCGGGTTCCGCACCGGCGGCCTGTGACCGATCCGGTGGGTCGGCTTGGCACGGACCATGCGCGGCGGTCACCGCGTCTCCGACACCGATGCGCCCCGAGACCGCATTGCTGACCCGGACCGGCATCGCCGGGCATGTACGCATCGCCGACACCCTCACCGGCCCTGTTGGTGATGTGCGCCAGGCCGGACCCGGCGCCTCCGAGCCCAGCTGAGATCCCGCCACCGTGGGCGCGGCCGGGCGCGCGGTCGTCGGCGCCGCCGCCGTCTCCGCCGCCGGACGTGACGGCGATCGCCACGGCCAGCACCACCGCCAGGACCACTGCGGAGACTACGCCCGCGATGCGCACATGCCGGGTCATCAGGCCCCTCGTCCCGCAGGGGATTCAACACGCTCTAGCGAGGAATCCCGGTCGTTCACGGCCGGGAGGAATCGCTTCTCTGTCCCGCGCCCGGACGTCAGTCCGGGCGTTTCTGCTGGTCGATGTACTCGGCGATGACCGACAGCGGTGCCCCGCCACAGGATGCCGCGAAGTAGGACGGCGACCAGAAATGATTGCCCCACAGATACGTGCGGACATGGTCGGGGAACTGTTTGCGCAGGTAGTGCGCCGAGGTGCCCTTGAGGCGGTTGACCAGGGTCGAGACCGGCAGCTTGGGCGGGTAGTGCACGAGCAGGTGGACATGGTCGTCCTCGCCGTTGAACTCGCGCAGCTCGGCGCCCATCCCCTCGCACACCTCCCGCATGACCGTCTCGCAGTGCTCCAGCATGGCCCCGGTGAACACACCACGCCGGTACTTCGTGACAAAGACAAGATGAACATGGAGGTTGAAAACGACGCTGCGACCACGCCTGATGTTGGGATCCGGAACCCACCTCGGTGACATGGACAAGATGGTAACCTGGCCCGGTGAAACTGGTCGTGCAGGTGAAGCTGTGCCCGGACGAGACCGCTGCGGCGGCGCTCCGGGACACGCTGCACGCCTGCAACCGGGCCGCCGACCACGCCTCCCGCCGCGCGTTCGCCACCGGCATCAAAAGCAAGACCGGCCTGCAGCGCCTCGTCTACGGCGAACTGAAAGCCATGGGTTTGTCGGCGCAGCCGGCGATCCACGTCGCGCGCAAGACCGCCGGGGCCTACGCCACCCTGGCCGAGAACCTCAAGGCCGGGAACTACGGCCCCGAGGGGTCCAAACGGCGCCATGAGGTGGAAGGTAAGCCGGTCCGGTTCCGCAAGGACGCCGCCCAGCCGTTCGACGACCGGTCGCTGTCCTGGCAGCTGGACGCCGGGACGGTGTCGATCTGGACGGTGCACGGCCGTACACCCGGCATCGCGTTCCAGTGCTCGCCCGCACAGCTGGAACTTCTCACCGGGTACCGGCGGGGCGAGTCCGACCTGGTGTACCGGGGCGGGAACTGGTACCTGCATGCGACCTGCGACATCCCCGAACCCGACATCAGCGATCCGAAGAACGGGTTCCTCGGTGCGGACCTGGGGATCGTCAACATCGCCACCACCAGCGACGGCACCGTCCACGCCGGCAAGCATCTCAACCAGGTCCGGCACCGCAACCGCCGCCTCCGCAAGAAGCTGCAGAAGAAGGGCACCAAATCCGCCAGACGGCGGCTGCGGCACCTGGCCGGCCGCGAGGCACGGTTCGCGGCCGATACCAACCACTGCGTCTCCAAGCAGATCGTGACCGAGGCTCAACGCACCTGCCGCGGTATCGCCCTGGAGGATCTGGGCGGCATCCGCGGCAGGGTCCGGCTCCGCAAGCCCCAGCGGGTCACCCTGCATTCCTGGAGTTTCGCCCAGCTCGGGGAGTTCATCGCCTACAAGGCGCGCCGGGCCGGGGTGGTCGTGGTGTACGTCGATCCCCGCAACACCTCCCGCGGGTGTTCGGTGTGCGGCCATGTCGATAAGAGCAATCGCCCCGACCAGGCGACATTTCGGTGCACGTCGTGCGGCTTCGCTGAGCATGCCGATGTGAACGCAGCCCGCAACATCGCCGCGCGCGGTGCGGCGGGCTGGGCAGTGAGTCACGCTGCCGGCGACGCGGCCTGAACCAGCACACCCAGTGGTGGTGAGGAGCTGCAAGCTCGGTCCCTTCATGACCGAGAAGCTGACTGCCGCTCTGCCATGGGCGAGGTGTTCGGCCTGGCAGCCGGAGCACCGCCCGGACCAGCCGTAACCGGTGCACGCGGCGTACTCCACGGCAGTCATCATCTCCTCGCATTGGCGGCAATGGCGGCTCGCGCTACGGGAAACGGCGACGACCGGGAGCAGGTGCCCCGGGCGGCCAGACCCGCAGCCCCATGGCTCCGCGCGGCCGGCGCCGCGTCCGTTACCCCGCACCGGCCAGGACGGCGGCGACGCGCGCCAGCATCTGCGGCGGCCGGGACCGATCATCAGCGTCGCCGCAGATCGACACCAGGTAGCAGGCCTCGATGCTGTCCACCGTGAACCCGACCGGCGCGGGTGCGTGCCGACACTCCGCAGCCCGCAGCACGATATGGATCTGCTCAGCCGTCCAGTCCGCTCGGTCCACAACGGCCGCGTATCGACGGCCGGTTCGACATGTACGGCGACTTCAACGCCAACTTCGCCACGCCGACCATCTGGTGGATCGAAGGGTTCGCCGAGTACGTCTCCTACTCCTACCGGAAGGTGACCAACGACTCGGCGATCGCCGAGGCCGCAAAGAACACCTACGCGCTCAGCACCCTGTGGGACACCACCTACAGCCACGACACCACCCGCATCTACTACTGGGGCTACCTGGCGGTGCGGTACACGTTCGAGAAGCACCCCGGTGACATCGCCACTATTCTCCGCTACTACCGGACCGGCAACTGGAACGCCGCACGCACGTTCCTGACCAGCACGATCGGCAGCCGCTACGACAGCGACTGGTGGACGTGGCTCGCCGCGTGCGCGTCCGGCGCCTGCGCAGGCGGTGGCGGTGGCGGTGGCAACCAGGCACCGGCGGCGAAGTTCTCGGCATCGGCGAACGGCCTGGCGGTGAACTTCACCGACCAGTCCACCGACGCCGGGACCGACACCCGCCAGCTCGACCGGAACTGCCGGCGCAGCAACCTGTCGGGAGGACAGGGCGACCTGTCCTACCTCTACCTCTACGTGCCCTCCGGCACCCGCTCGATCACCATCACCTCTTCCGGCGGGACGGGCGACGCCGACCTCTACTACAGCCCCAGCACGTGGGCCACATCCACGTCCTACACCCAGCGCTCCACCAACACCGGAAACGGTGAATCCCTCACCATCGCCAACCCACCCGCCGGCTACAACTACATCAGCCTCTACGGAAAGCAGGCGTTCAACGGAGTGACCGTGAAGTCCGAGTACTGATCCGCCACCGCACCGACGAAAACAGCCGGGGGGGGGCCCCCCGGGCGCGCCCCCGCCCCCGGACAGGGGAAGGAGGGGCCAC
>NZ_JBEORG010000045.1:7603-16075 GCF_040302145.1 Spirillospora sp. NPDC127506
GTCCAGCAGGGCGGGCACCGCCGCCGCGGACCGTTCGTCGCCGTCAAGGTCGACGAGGGTGATGCCGCCGGGGAGTTCGTCCGGCCCCGGCGCCGTTTCCGGGAAAGGTGGGCACTCAGGCGGGCGGGGCGAGCTCGAACGGGCTGAGCTCCGGGAAATGACAGGCGACCCGGCGCCCGTTGACCTCCGTGAGCCGCGGCCGCTCGGTGCGGCACCGGGCCGCGGCCTTGAAGCACCGCGGATGGAAGGCACACCCCGCGGGCGGGTCGGCCGGACTCGGCGGATCCCCGCGCAGCACGATCCGCTCCCGCGCCCGCTCGGCCGCCGGATCGGGCAGCGGGATCGCCGACAGCAGCGCCCTGGTGTAGGGATGCGCCGGCGAACCGTAGATCACGTCCCGCGCCCCGATCTCGACGATCCGGCCGAGGTACATCACGGCGACCCGGGCGCACACGTGCCGCACCACCGCCAGGTCGTGCGCGATGAACACGTACGCCAGGTCGAGTTGCCGTTGCAGGCGGGCGAGCAGGTTGGCGATCTGCGCCTGGATCGACACGTCGAGCGCCGACACCGGCTCGTCCGCGACGACGAGGCGGGGACGGCTGACCAGCGCGCGGGCGATCCCGATCCGCTGCGCCTGCCCCCCGGAGAACTCGTGCGGGTACCGGTCGATGTGCTCGGCGCCGAGCCCGACCAGCTCCAGCATCTCCTGGACGAGGTGGCGCGGAGCCTCCTCGCCCTGGGCGCGCAGCGGCGCCGCCACGATCGAGCCTACGGTGTGCCGCGGGTTCAGCGACGAGAACGGGTCCTGGAAGATGATCTGCAGGTCGTGGCGGAGCGAACGCATCCGCCGCTGCGACAGCCCGGTGATGTCCTGCCCGTCGAAGGTGATCCGCCCGGCGGTGGGGTCCAGGAGCCGGACGAGCATCCGCCCGGTGGTGGACTTCCCGCAGCCGGACTCGCCGACCAGCCCGAGCGTCTCCCCGGCCCGCACCTCCAGATCGAGGCCGTCCACGGCACGGACGGCGCCGCGCCGGGTGTGGAACGTCTTGGTCAGCCCGTCCAGTTTCAGCAGGGGCGTCACGGTGTCACCTTCTTCGTGGCCGTCAGGTGGCACGCCGCCTGGTGAGACGTGCCCTCCAGGTCCGGGCGGACGGTCTCGCACGTCGCGATCCGGTCGGGGCAGCGCGGATGGAACGGGCACCCCGCCGCCGGAGTCAGCGGAGACGGCGGGGTGCCCGCGATCGGGGTCAGCTCACCGGCCGGGCCGGTGAGCCGGGGCAGCGAGCCGAGCAGCCCGCGCGTGTAGGGGTGGCGGGGCTCGGCGAACAGCGCGTCGACGTCCGCCCGCTCCACGGCCCGTCCCGCGTACATGACCAGGACGTCGTCGGCGACCCGCGCGACCACCCCCAGATCGTGCGTGATCATCAGGACGGCGAGGCCCCGCTCTCGCTGGATCGTCGCGATCAGCTCCAGGATCTGCGCCTGGACGGTCACGTCCAGCGCGGTGGTCGGCTCGTCGGCGATCAGCAGGTCCGGCTCACACGCCAGCGCCATGGCGATCATGACGCGCTGGCGCATGCCGCCGGAGAACTGGTGCGGGTAGTCGCCGGCGCGTTCGCCCGGATCGGGGATGCCGACGTCGGCGAGCAGCTGCACGGCGTGCTTGTGCGCCGCCCGCCGGGACGCGCCGAAGTGCAGCCGCCGCGCCTCGGCGATCTGCTCGCCCACCCGGTAGTGCGGGTGCAGCGACGACAGCGGGTCCTGGAAGATCATCGCGACCCGGCGGCCGCGCAGCGCGCGGATCTCCTCCCGGCCGGCGCCGACGACCTCGGTGCCGGCGACGTCGATCGACCCGGTCACCCGGGCCCGGTCGTGCAGCCCCATGATCGCGAGGCTGGTCACGGACTTGCCGGAGCCGGACTCGCCGACGATGCCGAGGGTGCGGCCCTCGTCAACGGTGAACGACAGCCCGTCCACCGCGCGGGCAGTGCCCTTCGGGCCGGTGAACTCGACGGTCAGGTCCCGGACGGTCAGCAGGCTCATTGGTATCTCACCTGGGGGTCGAGCACGGCGTAGAAGAGGTCGACGAGGAGGTTGGCGAACGTGATGAAGAACGCGGCCAGCAGCGCGACGCCCATCACGACCGGCTGGTCGGACTTCTCGATGGAGTCGATCGTGAGGCGGCCGAGTCCGGGCAGCCCGAACACGCTCTCGGTGATGATGGCGCCGCCGAGGAGCGCGCCGAGGTCCATGCCGAAGACGGTGAGGACGGGGGTGAGCCCGGCGCGGAGCCCGTGCTTGGTGACGACCGTCCGCTCGGGCAGGCCCTTGGCGCGAGCCGTCCGGATGTAGGGCTCGGCCATGGTCTCCACCATCGACGCCCGCGACAGCCGCGCGTACATCGCCGCGTACAGCAGGGCGAGGGCGACCCAGGGCAGGATGAGGTTCTTCACCCAGCCGATGGGGTCCTCGGCTATCGGAACGTAGCTGGAATAGGGCAGCAGGCCGCCGATCTGCACGACGAGGACGGTCAGCGCCATCGCCGTGAAGTAGATCGGCAGGGACGCGGAGGTCAGCGTGCCGACCATCATCGTCCGGTCGAGCAGCGAGTCCTTGCGCAGCGCGGAGACGACCCCGACGGTGACGCCGCCGACGAGCCACAGGACGGCGGCGCCGATGCCGATCGACACGGTCGTGGGGAGGCGCTGCATCATCAGGTCCCAGACCGGCATGTTGTTCTGGTAGGAGAACCCGAGGCACGGGAAGTGGCACTGGACGGCCAGCGGCCCCGTCCCGTAGGTGCGTCCGGCGAAGATGCCGACCAGGTAGTCGGTGAACTGCTGCCAGATCGGCCGGTCGAGCCCCATCTGGTGGTGGAGCATGGCCAGCCGTTCCGACGTGCACGACTTCCCGCACGCCTGGAGCGCCGGGTCGGCGGGGAACACGAAGAAGATCACGAACGTGACCGCGCAGATGACGAGCAGGACGCCGGCGACCCCGGCGAGGCGCAGCGCGATGTAGCGGATCACCGGCCACCCCCGCGCGGGTCGAGGGCGTCCCGGAACGCGTCGCCGAGCAGGGTGAACGCGAGGACGGTCAGCAGCAGGCACACGCCGGGCACCACGAAGAACGTCGGGTCGACCTGGTACCAGTCGATCGCCTTGGCCATCATCTGCCCCCAGGACGAATCGGGCGGCCGGACGCCGATGCCGAGGAACGACAGCGCCGCCTCCGTGCCGATGTTGATCGGGACGGTGAGCGTCGCGAAGACCAGCACCGGGGCGAGCAGGTTGGGCAGCACCTCGCGGAACACGATCCGCATGCGCAGCATCCCGGACGCCCGCGCCGCCTCGACGAACTCCCGGTTGCGGACCGAGAGCGTCTGCCCGCGCACGATCCGCCCGATATAGGGCCAGCCGAAGAAGCCCATGACGAACACCAGCTCCAGCTTCCGGTTGGCGTCCGGCAGCACCGACACCAGCGCGATCATGAAGATGAGGTGCGGGAACGACAGGACGAGGTCCATGACGCGGCTGATGAACGCGTCGACCCGGCCGCCGGCGAACCCGGCGACGAGCCCGAGCACGGTGCCGACCGCGGTGGACACGACGGTCGCCGCGACCGAGATCAGCAGCGAGACTCGAGCGCCGTAGACCATGCGGCTGAACACGTCCCGTCCGCTGCCGGGCTCGACGCCCAGCCAGAAGTCGCCGTCGATGCCGCCGAACGCGCCCTTGGGCGCGCCCGCGAGCGCCTTGTCGATCTTCTCGGGGTGGAACTCGTTCGGGCCGTGCCCGTTGAGCGCGGTGAGCAGCGGGGCGGCGAGCGCCATCAGCACGAACAGCGCGATGATCGCCAGCCCGGCGAGCGCGGCGGGGTCGCGGCGCAGGCGCCCGCCGGCCAGTCGCCAGGGCGACCGGCCGGCGGGCGCCGGCACGCTGCCCGCCGCCTCGGTGAGGGGCGGGGCGCTCACTACTTGACCCCGATGGTGGCGAAGTCGAACTCGCCCTCCCAGATGGGGTGGCCGAAGGCGCCGGTGACCTTGGAGCCGTGCAGCAGCGGCAGCTTGTCGTGGATCAGCGGGACCATCGGCGACAGCTGCATCAGCTCCCGGTCGACGGCCTGCCACTGCGCCGGATCGTTCGCCTTCACGGCCGCTTCGATCTTGTCGTTGATGGCCTTGTCGTCCATCTGGGAGACGACGGTGTTGCCCTTCGGCGTGATGTTGCGCCCGTTGAAGATCGGCGGGATGAACGAAGAGGCGGACGGGTAGTCGGCGCACCAGCCGTAGAAGACCATCTCGTCCTCCTTCTTGATGTCGCCGATCGTGTCGTAGTAGACGCTCTTGGCGACGGAGTTGATCCGCACCTTCACGCCGACGCGGGCCAGCCCCTGCTGGACGGCTTCGGCCTCGGCCTTGCCCTGCTCGGTGCTGGTGGTGGTCAGATCGATCGAGAAGCCGCCGTCCTTGCCCGCGGCGGCGAGCAGCTGCTTGGCCTTGACCGGGTCGCCGGTCGGCGGCGCGTGGAAGACGTCCTGTGCCTGCCCGCCGGTCATGGCCGGCGGGAGGTAGGAGCCCGCCAGCTCGCCGACGCCGCTGCCGCCGTGCGCGGTGCGGTACGCCTCCTTGTCGATCGCGTACTGCATCGCCTGCCGGACCTTCGGGTCGTCGAACGGCGGCTTGGTGGTGTTCAGCCCGAGGAAGCGGGTGCACAGGCTCGTCGCGCTGACGAACCGCTTCTTCACGTCCGGCCGGGTGAGGATGCGCGGCATGCTCGCCGGCGCGACGCTGTAGAGCGTGACGGCCCGCTGGTCCTTGCCCTGGTCGGCGATCAGGCGCTGGTCGATGCTGGGCTGCGCGAGGCCCTCCTCCACGACGATCTTGTCAGGGTTGGCCTGGCGGACGCCATCCGACGCCTTGCTCCAGTGGGTGTTCCTGACCAGTGACAGCTTCTGGCCCCGGTCGTACGACTCCACCTTGTAGGGGCCGGACGAGAAGGGCCGCTTGTCGTAGTTGACGCCGGTGTCCTTGGCCTTGGGGACGGGCGCGAACGTCGGCAGCGTCGTGATCTTCGGCCAGTCCATCGACGGTTCCTTGAGGTGGAACACGATGGTCTGGTCGTCCGGCGTCTCGATGGAGTCCAGGCCGCCCTTGTCCTTGTAAGGGCCCTTGTACTTGTCGCCGTCCTCCAGCATCGTCCTCGCGTACCCCGGGCCTTCCGGCAGATCGGGGGCGAAGGAACGCTCCACGCCGTACTTGACGTCCGCGCTGGTGATGGGCGAGCCGTCCTCGAACTTCAGCCCCGGCTTGAGGTGGAACGTCCACGTCTTGCCGTTGTCGGACGTCATGCCGGTGTCGGTCGCCATGTCCGGGACGACCTCGGTGCCCGCTTGGCCGGGCTTGGCGGCGTACGTCGTCAGCGTCCGGTAGAGCAGCCGGGTGCCGAAGTCCATCGCGAACATCACGTAGTTGCGCTGCGGGTCGAGGTGGGCGAAGTCCTGCGTGTACAGGACGGTGAGGGTGCCCCCCGCCTTGGCGGCGGGCGCGTCGTCTCCCGATCCGCAGGCGGACAGCCCGCCCGCGACGGCGAGTGAGAGGGCGAGGGCGAAACAGGTCCGTACCGGACGTCTCATGGCATCTCCGTGCATTGTCGGGCGGAGTGCAATATAAAATAGTACTGTGCAATTGCACTGCAAGCCCCGTTACCGAATCTCCACCTCCGGGAACACGCACATGGATGACCGCTTCACCACGGGCAGCCACGATCTGCCCGTATCCAAGGCCCTCGCCTCCTTCATGACGCGGGACTGGGCCGCCGCCGACAAATCGCCTCCCGACCGCCTCGTCGTGGCGCCGTACGCAAGCGCGCGCCGCGCCGCCCTGTCCGCGCACTTCCCCGGCGAACGCCTGGTCCTGCCCGCCGGGCCGCCGAAGGTCCGCAGCAACGACTGCGACTACCGGTACCGCCCGCACACCGCCTACGCCCACCTCACCGGGGACACCGCGGCCGACACTGGGACCGGCGCCGTCCTGGTGATGGAGCCGACCGCCGACGGGCACGACGCCATCCTCTACCATCGGCCCCGGTCACCGCGCGGTGATGGAGGTTTCTACCGCGACCGCCGGCACGGGGAGTTCTGGGTCGGCCCCCGCGCCACCCTCGCCGAGACAGCGGAGAGGCTGGCGATCACCTGCGCGCCCCTCGACGACCTCGAGAAGGCGCTGCGCGGCCCCGGCCCGACCCGCGTGATCCGCGACGTCGACCCGGAGGTCGACCGGGCGGTCCCGGCGGCGGATCCGCAGCCGGACCGCGAGCTCGCCGCCCGTGCCGCGGAGCTGCGCCTGGTCAAGGACGACTGGGAGATCGCTCAGATCCAGGCCGCCGTCGACCACACCGTGACCGCCTTCACCGAGGTCGCCGCGGGGCTGCCGCAGGTCACCGGCGTGCCGCGCGGGGAGCGCTGGGTGGAGGGCACGTTCGAGCGCGTCGCGCGCATCGAGGGCAACGGGGTCGGCTACGAGACGATCGCCGCGTCCGGCGCGCACGCCTGCGTCCTGCACTGGACCCGGAACGACGGGGCGCTGCGCCTCGGCGACCTGCTCCTACTCGACGCCGGCGTGGAGACCGACACGCTCTACACCGCCGACATCACCCGCACCCTCCCGATCAGCGGCTGGTTCACGCCGCGCCAGCGCCAGGTGTACGACCTCGTCTACCACGCTCAGGAGGCCGGCCTCGCCGCCATCCGCCCTGGCGCCCGGTTCCGCGACTTCCACATGGCCGCGATGCGCGTCATCGCCGAGGGCCTGGAGGACTGGGGCGTGCTGCGCAGCGCGGAAGAGGCGCTCGATCCCGAATCGGGCGTCTACCGTCGCTACACCCTGTGCAGCAGCGGGCACATGCTCGGCATGGACGTCCACGACTGCGCGGCGGCGCGCGCGTCCGAGTACCTCGACGGGGTGCTGCGGCCCGGCCACGTCCTGACCGTCGAGCCCGGCCTCTACCTCCAGCCGGACGATCTGACGCTCCCGCCGGAGCTGCGGGGCATCGCCGTCCGGATCGAAGACGATGTGCTGGTGACCCAGCAGGGCGCCCGCCTGCTGTCGGCGGAACTCCCGCGTCACCCGGAAGAGATCGAGCTCTGGATGCAGTCCCTCTCCTGAGAGTACGGATCCAGAAAACACGAGCGGGCGGTGCCGCCCCGCAGCGGCACCGCCCGCCCGTGCCCATCCGTGGTGGATCACCCGCTGAGCAGGGAGACCCCCCAGGTGGACAGGGCGCGGCCGATCGGTTCGTGGATCATGCCGCATCCGGAGTTGGGGCCGCCGCTGAGGATGCCGTGGGCGTAGTTGCCGTAGAAGACGCCGCTGCCGCTGTCACCGGGGCCGTCGCACGCGGTGCTCCAGGTCATGCCGGCGAGCGTCCGGTTGGGGTAGGAGACGGTGGCGTCGACCTCGGTGACCGTTCCGCAGGTGTAGCCGGTGGTCGAGCCCTGCTTGCAGACGTACCCGCCGACGTAGTCGCTTTCGCTGCCGTAGACGGGAGTGGTGTAGAGCACCCAGCCGCGCGGCTGCCACCAGCTCGGGTTGTCGACCGAGATGATCGCGGAGTCGCCGTACCAGCCGAAGGTGTAGTTGGCCACGCCGCCGACGTTCTGGTAGCCGTAGCTGTAGGTGGAGACGTCCCACCAGTAGCCGATCTCGGCGCAGTGGCCGGCGGTGAGCATGTAGTACCGGCCGCCGGAGTACGTGGTGAACGCGCTGGTGCAGCGTGCCCCGTTGGTGAAGATCGCCAGGCCGGAGCGCAGCGGCGGGTCGCAGGCGTAGTCGTCGTAGCAGTACTTGGGTACTGACTTGTGCGCGTAGGTGCCGACCTGCACGGCGTCGCCGAACTGGTGCTCGGCCCAGCGCAGCACGTCCTTCTGGGCGGGGGTGAGGGCGGCGCCGCGCAGGCTGTTGAGCTTCACCACGTTGCGGGAGGTGATGATGCCGGTCTGCAGGCCGTTCTCAGCGCCCTTGTTGGCTTTGGCGACGCGTTTGGCCAGGGCGGCGGACACCTGCTGGAGGTGCCGGAAGCTGTACTTGACCGTGGTGGTGTTGGTGTCGCTCATGCCGGACGCCTCGGCGGTGGTGCGTGCTTTGGGCGCCGCGGTGGCCTTGGTCGCCTTGGTGACGCCGATGGTGAGCCTGCCGCCGTGCTTCTGGTCGATCCAGGCGCCGCCGTAGGCCGCGCCGAGATCCTTGCGGATCTTGGAGGCCAGCTTGAGCTGGGCCGGCTGGCGGTCGGCGCGGCGCCGCGCCTCGGCGGCCGAGATGTGGTGGTCCTTGGTGATCTGCTTGACGAGTGCCTGCTTGGCCTCCTTCTGGGTCTGGGTCTGGGATCTGGTGCTCGGGGAGGGGGCGGGGGGCGCGCCGCGGCCGGGGGGCGCCCCCGCCGGGGGCCCGGGGGCCCCCCCCGCCCGGTGGTA
>NZ_JBEORG010000045.1:16084-50014 GCF_040302145.1 Spirillospora sp. NPDC127506
GGGGGGGGGGGGGGGGGGGGGGGGGGGGCGCCGCGGGGGGGGGGCCCGGGCCGGCGGGAGCCGGTGCGGCCACCGAGGCCGTGATGAGGGCGGCGGCCGCGGTCAGGGCCGTGGCGATGCCGCTGCGCTTGTGGCGGACCATTGGGGGGATCCTCCTTCGCGGACGGGGGTGCCGCGGCTTCGGGCCGCGGCGTCCGCTGTGCAATGTGAAATTGCACTGAACTGTAAAGTGCGGAACGCGACTTGCCAAGACCCGATGGGTGCCCCAAATGCCAGCATGCACGGGGCGTGGCCGGATCCGGCCACGATGCGCCCGCTGCCGGGAAGGCGGTTCAGCGCCCGCCGCGCCGCATGTGCTCCAGGTGCCGCATCATGATCTTGCGTGCCCGGTCGGCGTCCCCGGCGACCAGCGCGTCCAGGAGGTGCGCGTGCTCCCGCGCCGACGCCAGCAGGTCGTCGGACGCGGCGGCGGGCTCGGCCAGCCCGTACATCCGGGACCGGGCGCGCAGATCCAGGACCGTCCGGACCAGCATCCGGTTGCCGGTCAGTTCGAGAAGCCCGGTGTGGAAACGGCGGTCGGCGTCCAGGAAGCGGATCAGGTCCCCGCCGGCCGCCGCCGCGGCGGCCTCATCGGTCAGGACCCGCAGCGACCGCAGCGCCGCCTCCGGCACGTTCCCGGCCAGCCCCGCGACCGCGGGAACCTCGACCAGCTCCCGGATCTCGGTCAGCTCGGCGAGATCCCGGTCCGACGGTGGGACGACCCGGAAACCGCGATTGCGGACGGCCTCGAAGAGCCCGTCCCGGACGAGGTCGATCATGGCCTCGCGGACGGGGGTGGGCGAGATCCCGAACTCGTCCGCCAATGCTGGCGCGGAGTACACGACGCCCGGCCGCAGCTTCCCGCCGGTGAGTGCGCCGCGCAGCGCATCGGCGACCCGCCCGCGCAGACTGCTGTGACCGCCGAGATCCGGCAGCCCGACCGCGGCATCGGCCACCGCATCCATACGCCCCTCCTCAACCACGATCAGAATACCGTTCCGGGTCGCGGTCCGACCGGGCGGGCGGACGGACGGCCGGGGCAGGACTCGGGCCCCCGGTCACAGCAGTGGATGCACCTGGGGATGGGCGTGCCACCACGCCCCGAAGGCCGGGTGGTTGTCGGCGTGCTCCACGAAGGCCGCCGCGAGCCCCCGGTAGAGGGCCGCCGCGTCGTCATCGTCCACGCTGTCCCGGCGCCAGGCCACGATCAGTTTCGCGACTTGCGGTTCTCCCGCGAGCGGCCGGACGACCGTGCCGGGCTGCGCCGGCCAGGACGGGTCCACCAGGCGTATCCCGTGCCCGGCCGCGACCAGCGGGCAGGCCGCCCCGCTCGGCGCCTCGTAGCGCACGATCGGTTCGAAGCCGGCGGCGCGGCAGGACGCCCGCAGCGAGGCGAGGGATCCGTCGTCGGCGCCGGGCGGCGCCACCCAGGACTCGGCCTTCAGGTCGACCAGGTCGACCTCCTTCCGGCCGGCGAGCGGATGGTTCGCCGAGAGCGCGACGAAGATCGGGAACCGGGGCACCAGCGTGCGGCTGACCACCGGCGCCCGCAGCGGGACGTCGAAGCCCTCCATGGTCCCCAGCAGGGCGGCGTCGAGCTGCCCCCGGGCGAGCGCGTCCCCGAGCAGTGCCGAGGACGGTTCGATGCGCAGCGATACCTCCCGACCGGGGAGCGCGTCGCCCACGCGGGCGACGATGCTCCCCACGCAGGCGAGATGGACGCAGCCGAGCGCGAGCGCCTCGTCCTCGCCCAGGGGCGGCCGCAGGTCACCGAACAGGTTGTCCAGTTCCGACAGGACCGTCCGCGCCCGGCTGATCACCTGCCGGCCCAGCGGGGTCGGCTCCAGGCCGGACCGGCTGCGGGTGAACAGCTCACCGCCGACGATGCTCTCGACCCGGCGGAGCTGGTTCGACATCGCGGGCTGGGACATGCCCATCCGGGCCGCGGCCCGGGTCACGCTTCCCGTCTCGGCCATCGCGCACACCATGCGCAGATGACTGATATCGAGGTCCATAGCCGGAAATTATGCATCAGCTGATGACCTCCGGTGGGGGCCAATGGACATACTTCCCGTACTCCTTCGTTGAAGTGAGCGATCGGCCGCCGGGAGAGGTCCTCCTCACCGCCCCTCTCCCGGCGGCCGAGCATGTGCGCGTCCGGTGACTCTCATGGGAAGCGATCGATATGGACGAACCGCGGACGGCCGAGAAGGAGGGCTCCCCGCCGGACGACCGCTCGGGCGTCGGTTCGGCCGGCGGTCTGGGCGACGGCGCCTTCCCGGCCTGGCCGTTACCGCCCGGCCCGAAGGCCGCGGGAACGGCACGGGCCATCGTCCGTTCGGTCGTCAACGAAGTGGGCATCCCGCCGGTCGCGCTCGACAGCGCGCAGATGATCGTTTCCGAGATCGCCACCAACGCGGTCGTGCACGGGGCTCGCGACCGGGTGGAGCTGTGGGCCCACATCAGCCATCGGCCCCGTCCTGCGGTCACGGTGCAGGTCTTCGACGCCGCCCCCTGGCGCGGCCCCGGCGAGTTCCCGGTCCCGCCCGCGGCGCCGTCCGACGCGTGCGGGGGGCGCGGCCTGCTTCTCGTGGACGCGCTGACGGCGGAGGCCGGCGGCCGCTGGGGCGTCCATCCCACCAGGTCCAGGCTCGGACCGGACTCGGTGCCCGGCAAAGCCGTCTACTTCACGGTCCCGATCCCGGCGGCGATCCCGGCGGCGATCCCGGCGGCGGCTCCGGTGCGGTGCCCCCCGCACGAGCGCGTCCGCGCGCTCGCGGCCGCGCGCGGGCTGCGGCCGCGCATCTCGCTCGGTCCCGACGCGGCGGTCATTCACTTCACCGTCGGCCTGTGGGTCTGGGTCAAGGGCGAGTCGCTGCTGTACGAGCGACCGGGACACGGTGTTGTCCGACACCCGGTGTCGGACGCGGTCGAGGTGGTTGAGCAGATCGTCCGGCACAGCGAGGAGCTCGCCATGGAGTCCTCGGCGTATCGCGCACCGTCCTGGGATCTGCACTGAGCGCGCGCCACGGCGAGGGGACGCCCCGGCGACCGGGTCCATGACCTGTGTGTTAGGTAGCCGTCAGGTGGGTTCACCCTCTTGACGCGGCGAGACCGTGCCTATGCAATGTCACATGTCACATGGAGACGGTCGCATTGGCGCAGCGCCACCTTGACCGCCTCAGAAGGGAAGACCCGGATGAAGAAACTCGCGCTGGGCGTCGTCCTCGGAGCGGCGTCCCTGACGGTGTCCGCCTGCGGCCAGGGACTGCTCGGTTCGGACGACGCCGCGGATTCGGGCCCGATCGTGATCGGGATGGTGGTGCCGTTGTCGGGCGCCAGCGCCGACATCGGCCCGTACATGAAGAACGGCGCCCAGATGGCCGTCGACGAGATCAACGCGCGCGGCGGTGTCCACGGCCGCACGCTTCGGCTGCGCGCTGAGGACGGCGCGTGCGACCCCAAGACCGCGGTCGCGGCGGCCAGCAAGCTGGTCGCCGCGAAGATCGCCGTGTCGGTGGGCGGCTACTGCTCGGGCGCGACGCTGCCGACCCTGCCCGTCTTCGACCGCGCCAAGATTCCGATGATCATCCCGGCGGCGAACTCCACCGAACTCGTCGAGCAGCGGCTCAAGCACGTGTTCCTGCTCAACGGGACCGGTGACCAGCAGGCGCTGGCGGCGATGAGCTGGATGAGCAAGAGCGGCGCGAAGAAGGTCGCCGTCCTGCACGACAACACTTCCTACTCCAAGGACATCGCGACGCGGACGGCCGCCGCGCTCGACGAGCCCGGCGGGCCGGAGAAGACGGGCTTGGACGCCGTCAATCCCGGTGAGAGCGACTACTCGGCGAACATCGCGAACGTCCTGAAGGCCAACCCGGACTTCATCTACTGGACCGGCTACTACCAGGAGGGCGGTCTCCTGGTGCGGCAGTTCCGGCAGGCCGGGTACGAGGGCGATTTCATGGTCGGCGACGGCTCGGTGGACGCCAAGCTCGTCAAGATCGCCGGGGAGAGGGCGGCGGAGGGCGTCTACGCCACGATGACGCAGACGCCCGGAACGATCGAGGGCGCGGGCGGCTGGATCGCCGCCTACAAACGGAAGTTCGGCAGTGACCCCGGCCCGTACTCGACCCAGTCCTACGACGCGGTGCGGGTCGCGGCCGAGGCCGTCACCAAGGCCGGCGGCACCGACGGCGACAAGGTCGCGAAGCAGCTGGAGGCCATCGACGGCTTCCCGATCTTCTCGGGCCCGCTGAGGTTCACCCCGCGGCACACGCTCAGCAACGGCGGCTTCGTGATCCTGGTGGTCAAGGACGGCGCCTTCGAACTGCACGACGCGCTGAAGTAGCCGCCGATGTCGCAACTGATCTGGAACGGGCTGTTCGTCGGCTCGTTCTACGCGCTGGTCGCGCTCGGCTACACCATGGTCTACGGGATCATCAAGCTGCTCAACTTCGCCCACGGCGACCTGTACATGCTCGGCGCGTTCACCGGGTTCGCGATGCTCGGCGCGATGGGCGGCCTGGTGCACTCCTCCTCCCTGCTGGCGCTGCTCGCCGTCCTGGTCCTCACAATGATCACCACCGGGACGGCTGGCCTCGCGATCGAGCGCGTGGCCTACCGGCCGCTGCGCGGGACGCCCCGCCTGTCGCTGCTGATCACAGCCGTCGGCGCGTCGTTCGCGCTGGAGTACGGCACCCGGATCGTGGCCGGTCCCAACCCGCGCGTCTATCCGGTGCGGCTGGACGGCGTGTCCGTCACCGTCCTCGGCGCCCGCGTCACGATGCAGCAGCTCGTGCTGATGGGCATCTCGCTGGCGCTGATGGCGGGACTGGCGCTGCTCATCGGACGGACCAGGCAGGGCCGCGCCATGCGGGCCATCGCACTCGACCCCAAGGCGAGCCTGCTGATGGGCGTCAACGTGGACGCGGTCATCGCGCGCACGTTCTTCATCGGCTCGGCGATGGCCGGCGCCGCGGGCGTGATGGCCGGCGGCTACTACGGAAAGATCGACTTCCTGATGGGATTCATCATCGGACTCAAAGCGTTCACCGCCGCGGTCATCGGCGGCATCGGGAACGTTCCCGGCACGATGCTGGGGGCCCTCGTGCTGGGCATGCTCGAGTCGTTCGGCACCCACTGGGTCGGCGGCGAATGGCGGGACGTGTTCGCGTTCGGCTTCCTCATCCTCTTCCTCACCGTGCGCCCGACCGGGCTGCTCGGCGAGCGCGTCACGGAGCGCGTGTGATGACCGCCGTGCGCGACCGGGTGGCGAGACGGCCTGGAACCAGCGCGGTCTCACGCCTGCTGGAGAGCCGCCATCTCGGCTGGGCCGGCCTGGCCATGGGCCTGGCCGCGCCGTTCGCGATCGCGACGCCGTACGCGATGAACATCATGACCAGCGCGGTCATCTTCGTGATGCTCGCCGTTGGCCTGAACATCGTGGTCGGCTACTGCGGCCTGCTAGACCTCGGCTTCGCCGCGTTCTTCGCGGTCGGCGCCTACACGAGCGGCCTGGTGGCGACCCGGCTGGGCTGGCCCCTGCTCGCGACGATCCCGTTCGTCGTCGTCGCGACCGTGACCGCCGGCATCGTCATCGGCGGCCCGACACTGCGGCTGCGCAGCGACTATCTGGCGATCGTGACGCTCGGCTTCGGGGAGATCGTCCGGATCATCGCCAACAACCTGGATGTCACGGGCGGACCGTCCGGGATCTACGGCATCCCCGGCCTGTTCGGTGACCACGCCGGTGACCCGGTGGTGTTCTACTACGCCGTGCTGCTGATCGTCGCGGCGGCGGTGCTGCTGGCGGGGCGGCTGGGACGGTCCCGGCTCGGCCGCGCGTGGCGGTTCGTCCGGGAGGACGAGGACGCCGCCGAGGCGATGGGCGTCCACACCTACCGGGTCAAGCTGGCCGCCTACATCGCGGGGGCGGTCTGGGGCGGGCTGGCGGGCGTGCTGTTCGCCGCGCAGCTGTCGGCGATCTCCCCGGCGAGCTTCACGTTCCTGCAGTCGGCGCTGGTGCTGATGGCGGTCGTGCTCGGGGGGATGGGCTCCACACCCGGCGTCGTCATCGGCGCCGTCGTGATCAGCCTGCTGCCCGAGATCCTGCGCGACCTGGCCGACTACCGGTTCTTCGTGTTCGGCGTCCTGCTGATCGCCATGATGATCAGCCGCCCGCAGGGACTCTGGCCGCACCGCTCGCGGGAGACGGCCCGGACGGCCGCCCGGTCGGAGGAGGCGTGATGCTGGACGTGCGGGATCTACGGCTGGCGTTCGGCGGCGTCCGCGCGGTCGACGGGCTCACCTTCAGCGTGCACGCCGGCGAGATCGTTTCCATCATCGGCCCGAACGGCGCGGGCAAGACGTCCGCGTTCAACTGCGTCACCGGCTTCTACAAGCCGACCAGTGGCCGGGTCGTCCTGGACGGCACCGACATCACCGGGCGGCGCCCATCGGCGATCGCCGCGCGCGGTCTGTCGCGGACGTTCCAGAATCTCCGCGTGTTCGGCGACCTGTCGGTGCTGGACAACGTGCGGGCCGGCACGCACCTCTGGCTGCGGCAACACCTCGCCGACGTGCTGCTGCACACCCCGCGCTACCGGCGCAGCGAGCAGGCGGCGACGGACGAGGCGCACAAGTGGCTCGACTTCACCGGGCTCCGCGGGGACCGGACAGGCCTCGTCAAGCACCTCCCCTACGGCGAGCAGCGACGGGTCGAGATCGCGCGGGCACTGGCCCGCCGGCCGTCCCTGCTGCTGCTCGACGAGCCCGCCGCCGGGCTCAACCACGCGGAAAAGACCGAGCTGCTCGACCTGATCCGGCGCATCCGGGAGCTGGGCATCGCCGTCGCCGTCATCGAGCACGACATGGGGCTGGTCATGGAGGTCTCCGATCGGATCGTCGTGCTCGACCACGGCAGGGAGATCGCCGACGGCACTCCCGCCCAAGTCCGCGGCGACCCCGCGGTGATCGAGGCGTATCTCGGCCGCGACGCCGACGCGCAGGAGACCCAGGAGGTGCGCGGTGCTCGAACTGACTGACCTGACCGTGAGGTACGGCGGGGTGACCGCGCTGAACGGCCTGTCACTCACCGTCGGGGAGGGCGAGACGGTAGCGCTGCTGGGCAACAACGGCGCCGGGAAGACCACGACGCTGTCGGCCATCTCCGGGCTGGTCCGCCCGTCCAGCGGCGACATCAGGTACGAGGGCGAGTCGGTGGCCGGGGCCGCCCCGCCCTCGATCGTGGCGCGCGGCCTGGTGCACGTGCCCGAGGGACGGAGGGTCTTCAGCACCCTGACCGTCCACGAGAACCTGCTGCTCGGCGGGTACCTCGTCCGGGACGGCCGCGAGTTGGCGAGGCGGATCGACCGGGTCTACGGGTTGCTCCCCCTACTGGCGGAGCGGCGCGGGCAGGAGGGCGGCACGCTGTCCGGCGGCGAGCAGCAGATGCTCGCCATCGGCCGCGCTCTGGTCGCCGGGCCGAGGCTGCTGATGCTGGACGAGCCGTCGATGGGCCTCGCGCCCCTCGTCGCGGCGGCGGTCATGGAGGTCGTCCGCGATGTCGCCGCGAACGGGACGGCCGTCCTGCTGGTCGAGCAGAACGCCAGGGCGGCGCTCGGCATCGCCCAGCGCGGCTATGTGATCGAGAACGGCAGCTGCGCGCTGGCGGGCTCGGCCGCCGAGTTGTCCGGCGACCCGCGCGTGGTCGAGGCCTACCTGGGAGGTGCGGTATGACCGCGATGGCGGGGGCCTTCCCGCCGGCCGTGCCCACGGGGGCGGCCGGCGGATCCCCGGCGCCCAGGCTGCTAGTGGTGTTCGGGGCGATCTGCCCAGATTCCGCGGATGTGGCGGAGGTGGTGGTTCATCAGAGCCTCCGTGGCCGCCAGGTCACCGCTCGCCACGGCCTCCAGAAGCTCCTCGTGCTCGCGGGCGGACGGCTCCAGTTCGCCGCGTTCCGCCAGCCGTGGCACACCGTACAGCCGGGACATGTAGCGAAGCTCGCTCACCAGCCGGGTGATGTGGGAGTTGCCGCCAAGTTCGAGCAACGCGAGATGGAAGCGATGATCCGCCTCGATGTAGGCGAGGACGTCCCGGTTCCCGGCGGCCGTCACGATCGCCTCGGCCAGGGGCCGCAGCGCGTAGACCTCCTCGGCGCGCGCGGTCTGCGCGACCCGCACGATGGTGGGGACCTCGATCAGGGCCCGCACCTCCGTGATCTCGTCCAGTTCTCGCTCGGACAGTTCGGTGACCCGGAAGCCCTTGTTGCGGACAACGTCGACCAGCCCCTCCCTGGCCAGGTCGATCATGGCCTCCCGCACGGGGGTCGCCGACACTCCGAACCGCTCGGCGAGCGCCGGGGCGGAGTAGACCAGGCCCGGCCGCATCTCCCCGCTGACGATCGCCGCCCGGAGCGCATGGGCGATCTGCACCCGCACGCTCTTGCGCGGGCCCAGGGCAGGAAGGTTCAGCATCTGGGTCGTGACTCCCTCCGGGGCGTGGTGCCCCGCCGGCACGACGGCCGGATCGGCCGGTGACATGTAGTATTGCATTCGCCGGGGTGGCCCGACTCGGCGTCCCCATCCAGCCCGCCCGCAGGTACACTCGGCGTTCGGCAGAGCGAACGCTGCGGGGAAGGGCGTGGGAGCGTGGGAGCATCAGCGGAGTCGGTGCGGGACGTGCTGGCCGGCAATCTGCGCCGCGCGCGGCTGGAGCTCGGGCTGTCGCTGTCGGAGCTGTCACGCCGGTCGAAAATCGGCAAGGCGACGCTGTCCCAGCTGGAGGCCGGCGCGGGGAACCCCACGATCGAGACGGTGTTCAGCCTATCGCGCGTCCTGGAGATCCCCATCTCCGACCTGCTCGACCGCCGGGAGCCGTCCGGGCTCACCGTGGTCCGGGGGGCGCACGTCGAGGTGCTGCGCGGTGAGGGCGTCGATCTGCGGCCGCTGCGCGGCATCGCGTCCGGCGGCGCCATGTTCGAGGTGTACGACCAGCAGGTCAGGGCCGGTCGCCGGCAGGACTCGCTGGGCCATGTCGGCACCGAGCACACCATCGTCCAGGCCGGGCGGCTCGGCGTTCGGGTGGACGACCGGGACGTGGAGCTCGGCCCGGGCGACTACGTCGCGTTCGACGCCCGGCTGCCCCACGGCTACCTGGCGCTCGACGGGCCCGTGCGCTCCGTGCTGCTCCTGCAGTATGACGCCGACCAGCGTCTTCACTCCTCGCAAGGAGAGCGGGCGCACCGGGACCACACGTCCTGACAGTCCCTCGCCACCTCTATTGACATCCGCGCGCGGGAGACATAACGTCAAGTTCGTTCGCTATATCGAACGAATGGAGTGGTGATAGTGCGGGTTGTGGTGCTCGGTGCCGGGATCATCGGCGCCGCCTGTGCCCGCGAACTCGCCCTGGCGGGGTGCGACGTCACGGTCGTGGACCGCGCTGGCCCCGCCGCGGCTACCACCGCGCACGGCGAGGGCAACGTCCTGGTCTCCGACAAGGGACCCGGTCCCGAACTGGAGCTCGCGAAGCTGTCCCGGCGACTGTGGCCGCAGATCCTCCAGATCCTCCCAGACGCGGACGCTGTGGAGTGGGAGCCCAAGGGCGGCATCGTCGTCGCGACAACCGGCGAAGGCGCGCGAACCCTGCGCAAGTTCGCGGAGTCCCAGCGCGCGGCCGGCATCGACGCCGTCGACCTGGACGCCGCCGCCCTCGCTGGCTGGGAACCGCACCTCACCCGTGATTGCACCACCGCCGTCCACTACCCCGGCGATGCGCAGGTTCAGCCCGCCGGCGCGGCCACCGCGCTGCTCGCCGACGCCGTCCGCGCCGGCACTGCCCTGCGCACCGGACACGAGATCACCGGCGCCGTCGTGCGCGGCGGCCGCATCACCGGCGTCCGCACCCGCGCTGGAACCATCGAGGGGGACGCATTCGTCAACGCCACCGGCCCGTGGTCCGGCGAGGTCGCCGCACGGCTCGGCGTCCGGCTGGACGTCAGGCCTCGGCGCGGCGAGGTGCTCGTCACCGCGCCGATGCCGCCGACCGTCTTCCACAAGGTCTACGACGCGGACTATGTGGGCGCCGTCGGCAGCGGCGCCGGAGACCTGCAGGCGTCCGCCGTGGTCGAATCCACCCGTGCCGGGACGGTCCTCATCGGCTCGTCGCGGCGCCGGGTCGCATTCGACGACCGGCTCCGTCCCGAGGTCCTGTCGGTCATCGCGGGCAAGGCGCTCCGCCTCTTCCCCTCCCTGGCCGGCGTGCCGGTGATGCGCGCCTATGGCGGGTTCCGCCCGTACGTCGCCGACCACCTGCCCGTCATCGGCGCCGACCCGTGCCTGAGCGGGCTCTGGCACGCCACCGGACACGAGGGCGCCGGCATCGGGCTCTCGGTCGGGACGGCCGCCCTGCTGCGAGACCTGCTGCTCGATCGCGAACCCGACATCGACGCGGAGCCGTTCAGGGTCGACCGGCCCGCCGTCCAAGCCGAAGGGGAGAACGGATGAGCCCGAGACTCGCGCGCGCCTCCGGCAAAGCGGCCGGGCGATGGGAGATTCCGCTGCGGATCACCGTGGACGGCGAACCGCTCACCGGCATCGAGGGCCAGACGATCGCCGGAGTGCTGCTGGCGTCCGGGCGGGTGGCCTGGCGCGAAGGCCCGTCCGGCTCCCCGCGCGGCGTCTTCTGCGGCATCGGTGCCTGCTTCGACTGCCTCGTCACCGTCAACGGCGTCCGCGACGTGCGGGCCTGCCGCCGCCGCGCCCGCGACGGCGACGCGGTCGCCACCCAGTCCCGCGCGAGGGAGGACGCCCGATGACCCGGCACGTGGTGATCATCGGGGCCGGTCCGGCGGGCCTGGGCGCGGCGGTGGGAGCCCTGCGCGTAGGGGCGCGGGTGACGCTGCTCGACACCGCCGACGACCCCGGCGGCCAGTATCACCGGATGCCCCCGGACGCCTACGCCAACGCGCACCCCGGGCGCCTTCACCGCAGCCGGCGCGGCTTCGAACGCCGCCGCGGTCACGTGCTCGGTCATCCGCACTGCGCCTGGTGGCCACGGAGCACCGTCTGGGCGATCGAGCGCCGGGACCAGAGCGCCCCGCATGTCCACGTGCTGCGCGGCGAGACCGACGCGGCGGAACGTGAACGGCACGTCCTGCGACCCGACGCGCTCGTCCTCGCACCCGGCGCCCACGACCGCGTCCTGCCGTTCCCCGGCTGGGAACTGCCCGGCGTCTATACCGCCGGAGCCGCGCAGGCGCTCGCCAAGGGGGAGCACCTCATCGTCGGTGACCGCGTCCTGATCGCCGGCTCTGGACCGTTCCTGCTACCGGTCGCCGCCTCGCTCCTGGCGGCCGGCTCGACCGTCCAGGCGGTGCTGGAGGCCAACGCCGCCGCGACCATGGCACGCGGCTGGCTGCACCGTCCGTGGGAACTCGCGGCGCAACCGGGCAAGGGCGCCGAACTCGCCGGATACCTCGGGCTGCTCGCCCGGCACCGCGTCCCCTACCGGACGGGCCGCGCCGTGGTCGAGGCGCGCGGCGCCGGACGCGTGGAGGAGGCGGTCACGGCACGCCTGCGTCCCGACTGGTCGGTCGTGCCCGGCACCGAACGGACCCTCGCGGTGGACGCGGTCTGCGTCACCCACGGCTTCAGCCCGCAGCTCGAACTCCCCGTCGCCGCCGGTTGCCGCCTGCGGGACGGCGCGTTCGTCGAGGTGGACGGCGACCAGCTCACCACCGCCACCGACGTGCACGCCGCCGGGGAGATCACCGGCATCGCCGGCGCCCAGGCCGCTGCGACCGAGGGGCTCCTCGCCGGCTGGATCGCCGGGGGCGGTTCCCCCGCCGCCGCCGGGCTGCGACCCGTGCGGCGCCGCCGCGACCGGGCCCGCGCGTTCGCGGCGCGCCTCGCCGCCGCGCACCCGATCGGCGCCGCCTGGCGCGGCTGGCTGCATCCCGGCACGATCGTCTGCCGCTGCGAGGAGACCACCTACGGCACACTCCTGCGTGCGGCCGCCGATCCCGCCCGGAACTCGGCACACGCGGTGAAGCTCGCGACCCGCGCCGGGCTCGGCCCGTGCCAGGCGCGGATCTGCGGCCCCACGGTCGCCGAACTGCTGTCCCATGGCGCGGCCCACCACCGACCCGTCGCCCAGCCGATCCGGCTCGGCGAACTGGCACGACATCCCATCGAGGAAGAAACGAAGGAGACCCCCCGATGAGCGGCACCAAGTCCCAGAGTCTCGGCGGCCTCGTGGTGGCCACGGCCCTGCCCTACCGCGAGAACGCCGACGCCCCCGCCGGGCTCGCCGTCGACTACGACGCCTATGCCGAGCACTGCCGCTGGTTGGTCGGCAACGGCTGCCGCGGTGTCGGCCCCAACGGCTCACTCGGCGAGTACTCGGCACTCACCCCAGACGAGCGCCGTCGCGTCGCCCGCACCGCCGTGGAGGCGGTCGGCGGGGACGGGATCGTGATCGCCGGCGTGCACGGCCCCGGTTCCCACCAGGCGAGGCACTGGACGGAGGTCGCCGCCGAGGACGGCGCGGACGGCGTCCTGTGCCTGCCGCCCACCATGTACCGGGCGAACCGCGCCGACGTCATCGCGCACTACGAGTCGGTCGCGTCCGTCGGGCTACCGGTCATGGTCTACAACAACCCGCTCGACACCAAGGTGGACCTGACGCCGGACCTGCTCGCCGAGATCGCGCAGATCGACAACATCACGGCGGTCAAGGAGTTCTCCGGCGACGTCCGCCGCGTCTTGGAGATCACCGAGAAGGCGCCCGGGCTGGAGGTCGTCTCGGGCGCCGACGACGTCGCCCTCGAATCTCTGCTGATGGGTGCGACCGGCTGGTTCGCGGGGTTCCCGAATGTGTTCCCCGCCGAGTCGGCGCAGCTGTACGACCTGGCCCTCGCCGGGAAGCTGGAGGAAGCGCGCGACCTGTACGAGGTGCTCATCGCCGCCTTCCGCTGGGACTCCCGGACCGAGTTCGTCCAGGCCATCAAGCTCGGCATGGACCAGGCCGGGCGGTACGGAGGACCGTGCCGCCCGCCGCGCGGCCCGCTCACCGAAGCACAGCGTGCCGCCGTCACCGCCGACATGGCCCGCGCCATTGCGGCTCTCCGCAACCGGCGGGCCGCCTGATGCGCTCCGTCCGCTCGATCAGCGCCGTCGACTCGCACACGGAGGGAATGCCGACCCGCGTCGTCACGGGCGGGGTCCCGCCCATCCCCGGCGCCACGATGGCCGAGCGGCGCGCCTACGCGGTCCGGCACTTGGACGGGCTGCGCCGCTTCCTGGTGGACGAGCCCCGCGGTCACCCCGCGATGAGCGGCGCGCTGCTGCAGCCGCCGGCCCGCCCGGACGCCGACTGGGGCGTCGTCTACATCGAGGCCAGCGGCTTCCTGCCGATGTGCGGGCACGGCACCGTCGGGGTCGCGACCGTGCTGGTCGAGACCGGGATGGTCGAGGTCACCGAGCCGGAGACGATCGTCCGGCTGGACGTTCCGGCCGGGCTCGTCGAGGCGCGCGTCGCCGTCCGCGACGGCGTCGCCGAACACGTCACCCTGCGCAACGTCGCCTCGTTCGCCCTCCGCCGGGACGCCGCGGTCACCGTTCCCGGTTTCGGCGACGTCCGCTACGACCTGGCCTACGGCGGCAACTTCTACGCGATCACCGACCTCGAACAGCTCGGCCTGCCGTTCGACCGGTCCCGCAAGGACGACATCCTCAAGGCCGGGCTGTCCGTCATGGCGGCGATCAACGAGACCGACCGCCCCGTGCACCCGGCGGACCCGCTGATCGACGGCTGCAAACACGTACAGTTCCTCGCCCCCGGCTCGGACGCGTCCCACTCGCGCAACGCCATGGCGATCCACCCCGGCTGGTTCGACCGTTCCCCCTGCGGCACCGGGACGTCCGCCCGCATGGCGCAGCTCCACGCGCGCGGCGAACTGCCCCTGCACGCCGAGTTCGTCAACGAGTCGTTCATCGGCACCCGCTTCACCGGGCGCCTCGTCGCCGAGACCGAGGTCGCCGGGCTCCCCGCCGTCGTCCCCGAGTTCACCGGACGCGCCTGGATCACCGGAACCGCGACCTACCTGCTCGACCCCGCCGACCCCTTCCCCGAAGGCTTCGTCCTCTAAGGAAAGACCCATGACACCGGATCAGGCCGTCAGCGCAGCCCAGACCGCCGCACCTCGCTGGGCGTCAACACCACCCGAGCAGCGTGCCGAGGCCCTGGCCTCCGTCGCCGCAGCGCTGCGCGGTGCCCGCGATGAACTGGTCGCCATCGCCGACGAGGAGACCCACCTCGGCGCGGCCCGCTTGAACAGTGAACTGGCCCGCACGACGTTCCAGCTGACGATGTTCGCCGACGAAATCCGAACCGGTGCCTTTCATGACGCCCGCATCGACAGGCCCGACCCGTCCTGGCCGACCGGTCCCCGCCCCGACCTGCGCCGCTACCGGACGGCCATCGGCCCGGTCCTGGTCTTCGCCGCGAGCAACTTCCCCTTCGCTTTCAGCGTCGCGGGTGGCGACACTGTGTCCGCATGGGCGGCGGGCTGCCCCGCCGTGGTCAAGGCCCACCCCGGCCACCCTCGGCTGTCCCGCCGTATCGCCGAGATCATCTCTCCCGTCCTCCCGGACGGTGTGCTCACCCTGGTCGAAGGCGAGGCCCAGGGTGTCGAGGCGCTCCGTCACCCCGGCATCGCCGCTGCCGCGTTCACCGGCTCCCAACGCGGCGGCCTGGCCCTCGCCGAGATCGCCGCGCAACGCCCGGTGCCGATCCCGTTCTACGCCGAGATGGGAAGCGTCAACCCGTCCGTGGTGACACCCGCGGCCGCCGAGGCGCGCGGCAAGGAGATCATCGAGGGTTACACGGCGTCCCTCACCCTGGGCGCCGGCCAGTTCTGCACGAACCCCGGCCTGCTGTTCGCCCCCACCGGGCTGCTGGACGGCCTCAGCGCACGCCTCCATGAGATCGCCGCCGCCCCGATGCTGAACGACCGCATCGAAACGGGCTACCTGGATGCCGCGGCCGCGTTGGCCGCCCGCCCCGGTGTCCACCGCCTCGTCTGGCCGAACGCAGCGTCCACCGCTGCCCGCCTCCTCACCATGGACCTTGATGCGTTCAAGGCCGACGCCCGAGCAGCCGAGGAATGCTTCGGTCCGCTCGGCTTGGTCGTCACCTACGTTGACCTCGCCGACGTGGCCGAAGTCCTGTCGAGACTGCCGGGCCAGTTGACGGCCTCCCTGCACGCGGAACAGAACGACGACCTGGGCACGCTTCCAGCGGTCCTGGCCGACCGCAGCGGACGCGTCCTATGGAACCAGTGGCCCACCGGCGTCTCCGTCACCAACGCGATGCAGCACGGCGGCCCCTACCCCGCGACGACGGCGCCCGCCACGACATCGGTGGGCCCTGCGGCGATCGACCGGTTCCTTCGCCCCGTCGCGTTCCAGAACTGGCCGCAGCACCTCCTCCCGCCCCCGCTCCGCGACGACAACCCCTGGAACGTCCCCCAGGCCATCCGCTGATGGGCGGCATCACAGATTACGAGCCCGAACACGCCGAAGCCGAGCACGGCGCAGATGTTGTCCAGTTCGTCCAGACGGACGCACCGGGCGGCCGTCCCGCTCGGCGAGGTGGCCCAGCAGTAATTGATGCACCCACGCCCGCGCGCACGGGCCGATCCGGCCTTGGCCCGGCAGGCTGACGGGCCGGGCCTCCGCGCAAGGCCCGGCCCGCGTCCGGCCGTCCGGCGTCGGCTCAGGGCTGCTTGGCCTTGGTCACGAACTGGGTCGTGTAGGTCTTGGTCAGGTCGATCTGGTCCTTCTTCTCGCCCACCTCGGGGGAGAACTGCGCCAGCACCTTCAGGACGTTCTCCGCCGCGTCCGGCTTCATGACGCCGTCCCCGTTGAACATGCTGATCGAGTCGCCGATCGCCTTCTCGTACAGCGCGGGGTCGCCGCCCGCGTAGTCCTTCGGCATCTTCGCCGCGATCTCCGCGGGCTTGTGCGCCTTGATCCAGCCCAGCGTCTTGACGAACGCGTTGGCGAGCTTCTGCACGGTCTGGGCGTGCGACTGCACGTACGCGCAGTCCATGTAGAGGGAGCTGGACGGGTACAGCCCGCCGAGCGCCTTGCGGGTGCCCTCCTCGGTCCGCATCTCGACCATGACCTTCGCCTTGCCGGTGCTAACGAGCTTGGCGATCGTGGGGTCGGTCGTCATGCCGGCGTCGATGCCGCCGTTGTCCATCGTGGAGATGAACGTCTGGCCGGCACCCGCCTTGACCGTCGTGTAGTCGGAGGTCTTCACGCCGTTGCGGACGGCGAGCGCGCGGGTGATGAAGTCGGTGGACGATCCCGGGCTGGTGACGCCGAGCTTCTTGCCCTTGAACCCGGCCGGGGACGTCAGCGAGCCGGCCTTGGACGTCGCGACCATCTCGGCCTCGCCGGGGACGTCGGCCATCTGCACGACGCTCTCCACGCACTTGCCCTTGGTCTGCAGGTGAATGGAGTGGTCGTAGAAGCCGACGACGGCCTGCACGTCCCCGGCGATGAGCACGTTCTCAGCCTGCGCCCCGGCGGGCTCGGTGAGCAGCTGGACGTCCAGGCCCTGCTCCTTGAAGTAGCCGAGCTGCTCGGTGAGCTTGGCGGGCAGGTAGATGACCTTGTCGATCCCGCCGACCATGATCTTGACGTTGCCGCCGTCCCCGCCGTCCCCGCCGGAGTGGGAGTCGCGGCAGGCCGACAGGGCGGACAGGGCGGTGAGGGCGGCGAGCGCGGCGGCGCTCACCCGCACGGTGGTGCTGGGCATGGCGGTTCTCCTGGTGGGGGGTGTCAGATCTGGACGTCGTGGCCGGAGACGGCGGGCCGCCAGCGCAGCAGCCGGCCCTCCAGCAGCGTGAGCAGGTACTCGGCGAGCAGGGCCAGCACGGTGATGATGATCATCCCGGCGTAGATCCCGGCCGCGTCGAAGACGCCCTGCGAGTGGTTGATGAGCAGGCCGAGGCCCTTGTCGGCGCCGGTGTACTCGCCGACGATCGCGCCGATGATGGCGAACCCGAACGCCGAGTGCAGCGACGCGAGGATCCACGACGTGGCGCTGGGCACCACGATCGTCCACAGCACCTGCATCCGGCCGGCGCCGAGGATCCGCGCGTTGTTCACCAGGTTCCGGTCGACCTCGCGGGCGCCCTGGAAGGCGTTGAAGAACACCGCGAAGAACACCAGCACGAACGCCGTCGCGATCTTCGACTGCATGCCGAGGCCGAACCAGATGATGAACAGCGAGGCCAGGATGATGCGCGGGATCGCGTTGACGGCCTTGATGAACGGTGCGCACACGTCCGACAGGAACCGGCTGCGGCCGAGCACGATGCCGAGGACCACGCCGCCCGCCGCGCCGAGCGCGAAGCCCGCGACGGCCTCCTGCAGCGTGACCGAGATCTGCTCCCAGATCGACCCCTGCGAGGTGCCGTCGGTGAACCACCCGACCAGCCGCTCCCAGATCTTGGACGGCATGGAATAGTAGAACGGGTCGATGACGTGCCGGGCGGCCAGCTCCCACGACCCGAGCCACGCCGCGACGAGCGCGACCCGGACGGCGTTGATGCCGAGGGCGCGGCGCAGCCCCGCGCTGCGCGCCCGCGCGATCGCCGCCAGCTCGCCCCGGTCGCCCGGGGCGGCCGCCGCCACGGCCGGCGCCTTCTCGATGGTCTCCGCGTCACGCGGCATGGCCGGCCCCTCTCTCGCGGGTGATCTGGACCTCTTCGCGCAGCGAGTCCCACACCTCGCGGTAGATGTCGAGGAACTCCGCGGTCAGCCGGACCTCCTCGGCGTCCCGCGGCCGGTCGAGCGGCACCTCGAAGGTGCCCTTGATGGTCGCGGGGCCCGCCGTCATGACCACGACGCGGTCGGACAGGACCAGGGCCTCCTCCAGGTCGTGCGTGACGAACACGACGGCCGCGCCGGACCCCGACCACAGGCGCAGCAGCTCGTCCTGCATCAGGCCGCGGGTCTGGACGTCGAGGGCGGAGAACGGCTCGTCCATGAGCAGCACGGACGGCTCGTTCACGAGGGTCTGCGCGAGCGCGACGCGTTTGCGCATCCCGCCCGACAGCTGATGCGGGTAGTAGCCCTCGAAGCCCGCCAGGCCGACGCGCGCGACCCAGTCGCGGGCGCGCTCGCGGGCCTCACGCCTGGACGCGCCCCGGTAGCGCGGACCGGCCGCGACGTTGTCCAGGACGGAGCGCCACGGCAGGACGGCGTCGTTCTGGAACATGTAGCCGACGCCGTCCGGGATGCCGTCCACCTCCCTGCCGTGGACGAGGACACGGCCCTCGGACGCCGGTTCCAGGCCGGACACGAGGGACAGGGTGGTCGACTTGCCGCAGCCGGTCGGGCCGACCACGGCGACGAACTCGCCGGGACCCACGCGCATGTGCAGGTCCCGGACGGCCGTGTGCACGCCGCCGGCCGACCGGAAGCGCTTGGCGGCGCCGTCCAGCTCGATGACGGGCCCGGCGGTGGGGCGCTCGGTACTGTGTTCTGGGGGAAATGCTCGTTCGGACACGGCGGAACCGTACGAATGTGGCGCGCGTCACCGGAACCCTTGCCCGCGATGTGCTCGCAAGCCGCGAATCCCCACGTTGAGCGCGTTATCCGGACTTCTGCGCGTTCTGCTCGCCAGGGGCTGGGCGGCCGGGCCGGCATGGATTACCGTGGCACGTCATGTCCGTCCGGCCCCGCATCTCCTTCGCCCGCCAGGTCCTGATCCTCCAGGTCGGCGTGGTCGTCGTGGTGGCCGTCCTCGGGTACGGGCTCGTCGCCTGGATGCTGGACGGCCGGCTCCGCGACCAGTACGGGCAGCGGGCGCTGACGGTGGCGCGCACCGTCGCCGTCGACCCGGAGATCGCCGACGCGGTCGCGGCCGGGGATCCCGGGCACCTCATCCAGGACCGGGCCGAGCGGATCCGGGTCCGGACCGGGGCGCTGTTCGTCGTGGTGACCGACGGCCGCGGCATCCGCTTCTCGCACCCCAACCCGAGCCGGCTGGGCGAGCACGTGAGCACCGACCCGTCCGACGCCCTGGCCGGACGGGAGGTGGTCCGGGTCGAGCGCGGCACGCTGGGCCTGTCCGCGCGCGGCAAGGTGCCGCTGTACGGGCGGAACGGGCGGATCCTCGGCGAGGTCAGCGTCGGGTTCGACGCCCGCGCGATCGACCGGGAGCTCGCCCGCGTGCTGCGCGAGATGTCGCTGTTCGTCGCCGGCGCCGTGCTGCTCGGCGTGGTCGCCTCCGTCGCGATCGGCCGCCGGCTGAAACGGCAGACGCTCGGCCTGGAACCGTACGAGCTGGTCGAGCTCGTCCACGAGCGGGAGGCGGTGCTGCACGGCGTCGGCGAGGGCGTCGTCGCCGTCGACACCGCCGGGCGGATCGCGGTCTGCAACGACGAGGCGTCCCGGCTGCTCGGCGCCGCCCCCGAGCGCGGCGCGCCCGCCGGGGACCTCGCCCCCGCGGGGACGCTGCGGGACGTCCTGACCGGCGAGCGCGAGGCCGCGAACCTGTTCGTCACGGCGGGGGAGCGGGTCCTGGTCGTCAACCGGCGCGAGGTCCGCCGGGACCGCCGCGACCTCGGCGCCGTCATCACGCTGCGCGACCGCACCGACCTGGAGACCCTCGCCCGCGAGCTGGACTCGGTCAGCACCCTGTTCGACGCGCTCCGCGCGCAGCGGCACGAGTACGCCAACCGGCTGCACACTCTGTCGGGCCTGCTCCAGCTCGGCCACAGCGAGGAGGCCGCCGAGTACGTCGGGACGCTGATGGACGACGCGGCCCGCCGCGCCCCCGCGCCCGGCAACCTGCCCGACCCGCTGTCGGACCCCTACCTGCGCGCGTTCCTGTCGGCCAAGGCCGCGGTCGCCGCGGAGAAGGGCGTCCGGCTCGACATCGGCGCCGGCAGCTACGTCCCCGGCCGCGTCGCCGACCCGCTGGACGTCACGACCGTCGTCGGCAACCTGGTCGACAACGCCGTGGAGGCGGCCCGGCTCGGCCGCCGGCGGCCCGCCCGCGTCGAGGTCGAGCTGCTCGGCGACGGCCGCGACCTGCACGTCACCGTCACCGACTCCGGCGACGGGCTGCCGGACGGCCTCCGCGACGCCGTGTTCGACGACGGCGTCTCCACCCGCGACACCGCCGCCGGCCGGTCGCGCGGGCTCGGCCTCGGGCTGGCGCGCCGCACCGCCCGCGCCCGGGACGGCGACGTGACGTTCGTGGACGCCGGAACGGCCGGGCCGGGCGGGAGCGGCGCCGTGGCGGTGGCCCGGATACCCGGCGTCCTCGGTGCGGAGGCGATGCGGTGATCGACGTACTGGTCGTCGACGACGACTTCCGGGTCGCGCAGGTGCACGCGGGCTTCGTGGCGGCGCTGCGCGGATTCACCGTCGCCGGCCTCGCGCACACCGCCGCACGGGCCCGCGCCATGGCCGCCGACCTGGAACCCGCCCTCGTCCTGCTGGACGTCTACCTGCCGGACGGCTCCGGCCTCGCCCTGCTGCCCGAGCTGGGCGCCGACGTCATCATGGCGACGGCGGCGGCCGACCCCGGCATCGTGCGGGAGGCGCTGCGGCACGGCGCCCTGCACTACCTGATCAAACCGTTCACCGCCGCCGCGCTCGGCGCCCGGCTCACCGCCTACGCCCGCTACCGGGAGGCGCTGTCCGGCGAGAACGAGCTGTCGCAGGCCGCACTGGACGGCGCCGTCCGCGCCCTGTACGCACCGCTGCACGGCCAGCCGCCCCCGCCCAAGGGCCAGTCTCCGGTGACGGCGCGGCTGGTCAGCGACGCGCTGCGGCGCGCGGAGACGCCCCGCTCCGCCGCCGAGATCGCCGACGAGATCGGCATCTCCCGCGCCACTGCCCAGCGCTACCTGGCCGCACTAGCCCAGGCCGGGCGGGTCGTGGTGACGCTCCGCTACGGCGCGACCGGGCGCCCGGAACACCAGTACGCGTGGTCGCCCCGGTAGAGCCCGGCGAGGACCTGTACCGCTCGCATACTCGGTTCGGCGCTGTGAGCTGCGCTTTCGTTGCGAGGCAGCGGCAGTCGCTGCCCCCATGTGTGCTGCCCCCATGCGTGAGGTGTTGTCTGTCGGTGATGTACCGGTTGGTTCGGAGCTTGCTCGACTGCTGGTGATGCTCGTCGGGTCTAGGCCACGACACCGCCTTCGCCCTTAGCCCTGGTCTTTCACGAAGCCTGGCTGTTGAGTGGCGCGCCTGAACAGAAAAATGCTCCTGAACTGCGATGATGTGGAGTGTCGAAGTCCGTATCAGCCCAGTTCAAGGAGCACTTTCTACGTGAACGCTACCGCATGGTCGCGCGGTCTTGAAGTTGTCGGCGGCGGCACGGGTGTTGTGTCGCACGCGGGCCTGGTCCTGCTGCGGCAGCTCGCTGATCGGACGGGCCTGACGGCCGGGCTGTCGGCGGCGCTGCCGTCGCCGGACGGCGGCCTGGACCGGGGTCGGGTCTTCGCCGACCTGGCATGCGCGATCGCTGACGGCGCCCGGGTGATCAGCGACTTCCGGGTCATGGGCGACCAGGACGAGGTCTTCGGCCAGGTCGCGTCGGTCCCGACCGCGTGGCGGACGCTGAAGGAGACCGCCGCCGGCGGGGACCGCACTCGGGGCAGGGTCACCGCTGCGATAAACAAGGCGCGGCGTTACGCCTGGTCGCAGGTCATCGCCCGGCACGGGCAGCTTCCGCCGGTCCAGGTCGCGGACCGGCAGCTGACGGGGATCACCTGCATCCGCCTGGACGCCACCGTCGTTCCCGCCCACTCCGACAAGGAGCAGGCACAGCCGAACTTCAAGGGGTTCGGCCATCACCCCCTCCTGGCCGAATGTGACAATGTGCGCGAGCCGCTGGCCTGGATGATGCGGCCGGGATCGGCCGGAAGCAACACGGCCGCCGATCACCTGAAGCTTCTTGACGAGGCGATCGCAGCGCTGCCTCCTCAGCTCCGCCGGAAGCTGATGGTCACCTGCGACGGTGCCGGAGCCAGCCACGACCTGGTGAAACGCCTGGACAAGCTTGCCTCGCGCCGCGGGTATGAGCTTGTGTACTCCATCGGCTGGGCACTGGCCGAAAGGGAGAAGACCGCGCTCGGGCTGGTCCCGGACACCGCATGGGAAGCCGCGATCGATGCGGGCGGGAAGGTCCGCGAGCGCCGGTCTGAGGTGGCCTGCGGGAACCACAGGTGCGGGCATCGGGCCTGCTGGATCGCCGAAGCGCACGTCACCGAGCTGACCGGGCTGCTGCGCAAGGGCCCGGACGGGGACCGGCTGAAGGCCTGGCCGAAGACGATGCGGGTCTTCGCCCGCCGCGAGTGGCCCCACCCCGGAGCGCAGCTCACCTTGTTCGAGGCACAAGACGGGTGGCGCTACACCTTGTGGGCGACACACCTGCCCGCCGACACCAGGGGCTGGCGCGGCCAGTGCGCCTACATCGCCGCAGGCCACCGCGTCCACGCCCGCGTCGAGGACGTGATCCGCACAGGCAAGGACACCGGCCTGGGGCATTTCCCCTCTCGTGACTACGGGCTGAACAGGGCATGGCTGGACGCGTCGATGACCGCCTGCATCCTGCTGTCCTGGCTCCGGCACCTCGCCCTTGACGGCAAGCTCGCCAAAGCAGAGCCGAAGACGCTGCGATACCGGGTCTTCCACACGGCCGCCCGCCTCGTGCGCGGCGGACGTCGCAAGACCCTCAAGATCGCGGCCACCTGGCCCTGGGCCACGGCGATCACCACCGCCTGGGAGCGTATCCAGACCCTCCCGCACCCCACCTGACCAGCGCAAACCGTCCCTGCAGCCAAGGAAGGAGCCCCCGGGGCCTGTGGAACCCCCGGCCACCCGGCCCGGCAGCCGGGCTATCAGCATGCCCCGACACCGAAAACCCGCTCCCGGGGACGCTCGTCACGCCGTTCAGTCAGACGCTTCAGCAGCGTGAAAGATCGAGGGTAGTGGTCGGTGACTGCCTGCAGTTCCCGCAGCAGGTGGGCGTTGCAGCGGGCGTGCGTGGCCTGACCGTAGGTGTCATAGGGTGCCCAGCCGTCGTGCACCGCGACCCCGGTGAAGTGCGGCAGGACCCCGGCGGCGTCCATCGCCTCGACCCCGCGCCGATCATGCACCGTGATCAGGACGTACCGGCCGGTGGAGGCCGAGTGCACCCACCGCAGCCGGCCGGCGACCCGCAACGCGGTCTCGTCGAAGTGCGCCACCTGCGCCCGGGTGAGCCGCGCGCACCCGCCCGGTGAAGACCTCCAGACCCGCCGCGGCCCGAGCGGTCATCGCCGCGACCGTCCCGCCCGAGAGCGGGGTGCCGAACAGCTCGCCCAGCGCACGCGCGGTGCGGTCCTTGGACAGGAACTGCCCGACATAGAGATAGACCACGATCGCGGCGACGTTCGGGCCGTACTGCACCGGCCCGTCCACCCCCGCCGGGGCATCGGCGGTGGTCACCCTCCCGCACCCGCACCGCCGCTTGACCAGCTGATGCTCGGTCACCTTGACCGTGATCGGCGGGATGTCCGACACCTGCCGCCGCTCCACCCCGACCTCGGCCGCCCCGCCCAGCGCGGCGCCGCAGCCACCGCAGCACCGCGGCACATGCCGCCTGCGCCGATCAGGATCAGCGACCCGGCACAGCGTCTGCCCCCGGTGCCCGGCCTGCCCACCCGGCCGCCGGTCCGCACCTTCGTTCAGGTGGTCATGCCCCAGCTGCGTCCCGTCATCCTGTTCTGCTCGGTGACCTCGACGATCGGGACGCTCCAGCTCTTCGACGAGAACTACGTCCTGACCGGCGGCGGACCGGGCAATGCCACGACCACGCCCGTCCTCTATCTCTACAAGGTGGGCTTCGAACAGCTCGACTTCGGCTACGCGGCCGCCATCTCCTGGGTCGTCGTCGCGGTCATCGGGCTGATCTCCTACGCCCAGTTCCGCTTCTTCGGAAAGGACAGGACCCGGTGAACCCGGCCGTCGAGGGAAGGAGCCGTCCCCGCGCGGGCCGCCTACTCGCCCTGCTCCTGCTGCTGGTGGGCGCGCTGATCAGCGCTGCGCCGTTCTACTGGATGGTGGTCGCCTCCACTCGCGACGACTCCGAGCTGTTCGCGTCCCCGCCGCCGTTCCTGCCGGGTGGACGATTCCTGCACAACCTGGTGGAACTGGAGCACACGATCGGCTTCAGCCGGGTCATGCTCAACAGCGCTGGCCTCGCCGTCGTCTACACCGTGCTGAGCTCACTGATCTCCGCGATGTGCGGGTACGCGCTGGCCAAGTACCGGTTCCGGGGACGGCGGCTGCTGCTCGGCGCCGTGCTGGCGACCATGATGATCCCGTTTCAGGTGCTGCTGGTCCCGCTGTTCCAGATGATGGCGAGCCTCGGATGGGTCGACACCTACCAGGCGGTCATCCTGCCGTTCCTGGCCAACTCGTTCGGCATCTTCCTCATGCGCCAGGCGTTCCTCGGCTTCCCGGACGAGCTGATCGAGTCGGCCTGCATCGACGGCGCGGGCGACCTGCGCATCTTCTACCGGGTCGTTCTCCCGGTGGTCCGCCCCCAGTTCGGCGCGCTGGTCATCTTCACCTTCATGACGCAGTGGAACGCCTTCCTGTGGCCGCTGCTGATGTTGAACACCGAGGACAAGTACACCGCGCCGGTCGCGCTCTACACGCTCATCGGGCAGACCCGCGTCGACTACGCCGGGTTGATCCTCGGCTCCTTCCTGGCGACCCTCCCGCTGATGTTGATCTTCTTCCTGTTTCAGCGGCAGTTCGTGTCCGGTCTGCTTGGAGGGGCGGTCAAGGGATGAGCGGAGCGAACCAGGGGAGCGGGAGGGGGGCTCCTGCGCACGGAACAGGGATGACTCGGGTGGCGGGGCTGCTCTACGGCGGCGACTACAACCCCGAGCAGTGGCCCGAGGACGTCTGGACGGAGGACGTCCGGCTGATGAACGAGGCCCGGGTCAACCTGGTGACGATCGGCGTGTTCTCCTGGGCGCGGCTGCAACCGGGGCCGGACGACTGGGACTTCGAGTGGCTCGACCGGCTGCTCGACCTGCTCGCCGCGCACGGGATCGCCGCCGACCTGGCCACCGCCACCGCATCGCCTCCCGCGTGGCTGGTGCGCCGCCACCCGGAGGTCCTGCCCGTGACGGCGGACGGCGTCCGGTTGGAGTTCGGGTCCCGGCAGCACTACTGTCCGTCCTCGCCCGTCTACCGGAAGGCGGCCGCGCGGCTGGTCCGGATGATCGCTCAGCGCTACCGCGCCCACCCGGCGGTCGTGCTGTGGCATGTCCACAACGAGTACGGCGACCACGTGACCGAGTGCTTCTGCGCCACATCCGCGGCGGACTTCCGGTCCTGGCTGAGGGCGAGGTACGGCGCCATCGCGGAGCTCAACCGCGCCTGGGCGACCGACTTCTGGTCGCAGCGCTACGGCCGGTGGGAGGAGATCGAGCCGCCGCGCACCGCGCCCGGACCGGTGAACCCGACCCAGATGCTCGACTGGCGCCGGTTCTGCTCCGACGCCCTGCTCGGCTGCTACCTGGCGGAGAAGGCCGTCCTGGACGAGGACGGCGGGGGACTCCCGGTGACCACGAACTTCATGTCGATGTTCAAGCCGCTGGACTACTGGAAGTGGGCGGTGCACGAGGACGTCGTGTCCGACGACGCCTATCCCGATCCGGCCGACCCGGCGGCGCATGTGCACGCCGCGATGAACTTCGACCTGATGCGCTCGCTGAAGTCCGGACGGCCCTGGCTGCTGATGGAGCAGGCGCCGTCGGCGGTGAGCTGGCGACCGGTCAACGTGCCGAAGCCGCCCGCCCTGGGCCGGCTGTGGTCCCTCCAGGCGGTGGCGCGCGGCGCGGACGGCGTGCTCCACTTCCAGTGGCGGGCGTCGCGCGCCGGGGCCGAGAAGTTCCACAGCGCCCTCCTCCCGCATCGCGGCACCGCATCGCCGCAGTGGGACCGGACCGTGCGCCTCGGACGCGACCTGCGCCGCCTCGCCGAGGTCGCGGGCTCGCGCACCACGGCCGACGTCGCGATCCTCCTGGACTGGGACTCCTGGTGGGCGCTGGAACAGGAGGACCACCCTTCGTCCCGGCTCCTGCTCCAGGACCTCACGCTGTCCTGGTACGGCGCGGCGCACGCCCGCAACGTGGCCGTCGATTTCGTGCCCCGGGGCGCGGACCTGGCGCCGTACCGGATCGTGCTGCTGCCCAACCTCTACATGGCGGGCGGCGCGACGGCCGAATGGCTCGGCTCGTACGTCGCGGACGGCGGCCGGTTGGTCTGCGGCTTCTTCAGCGGCATCGTCGACGACCACGACCACGTCCATCTGGGCGGGTACCCGGCGCCGCTCCGGAACGTGCTGGGAGTCGTCGTCGACGAGTTCTGGCCCGTCCCGGACGGCGCGTCCGCCGAGGTGGTCTTCGGCGGCAGGACGGTCTCGGCGACGCTGTGGAGCGAGTGGCTGGAGACCGCCGGGGCGGAGACCATGGCGGTCTACGGCCCCGGGGCGCTCGCCGGCCGCCCGGCGGTCACCCGCAACGCGCACGGCGCGGGCCGGGCCTGGTACGTGAGCTGCCACCTGGGCGACGGCATCGGGCTCGTGCTGGACGAGGCGTTCGCCGACGCGGGCGTCCGCCCGGTGCACGCCGTCCCGGACGGTGTCGAGGCCACCCGCCGCGACGGGCCCGGCGCGTCCTACCTCTTCCTGCTCAACCATCGCGACGCCGAAGCGGACGTGCCCGTCCCGGACGGCGTCGACCTCCTGTCCGGTACCGCCGTGCGGGACACGCTTCGGCTGCCCCCGCTCGGGGCGGCGGTGCTCAGGACGGCCCACCCCCACCCCAGAAGGTGATCATGAGACGATCGCTCAACGCCCTGGCCGGGCTGACGCTCGGCTCCGCCCTCGTCATCACTTCCGCGCCGGCGTCGTCCGCCGCCGCGCCGAAGGCCGGCCCGGAGGGCTACGCCGACGTGCTCGATCTGCACGGCGTCCCGACCCGCGCCCTGCCCGCGGAGGTCAACGAGATCAATGTCTTCAGCGACCGCGGCGCCTGGCACGCCTACGCCCTGCCGCGGGTGGGCGACGAAGACGCCTACGGCGGGTTCACCGGGCCGCTCTACATCGCCCAGGAGTATCCGTGGTGGCTGAGCAAGGCGTTCAGCCGCATCCGGCTGCGCGTGGACGGCCGGGACCTCGACCTCGGCGTCGCCGGTGCGCCCCGGCTCACCGCCCTGCCCGGGGTGCTGCGCCAAGTCTACGACCTGCCGGGATTGCGCCTCACGCTCGAACTGCGCTTCGCCTCCGGGCACAGCGCGCTCGTCCGCGCCTCCGTCACCAACACCGGGCACGCCCTCCGCAGTGTGGAGGTCGGCTGGAGCGGGTCTCTCCTCCGCCCGGACGACGAACCGATGAGGATCGCCCCGGCCCTGCACGCCACGGCACGCGGCGTCGCGGTCGGGTTCGCCCGCGTCCGCGAGCAGTGGGACTACCTCACCGACGGCACGGAGCGCTTCGAGGTGACCCACGCCGGCCCCGTCCGTACCACCGTCACCGGTGACTCCTACCGCACCGACCTCGTGCGCCCGATCACCCTCGCACCGCGCCGCTCGTCCGAGCTGAACTGGACCGAGACTTATACCTTCACCGCCGCCGAACGCAAGCGAGAGGCCCCGCTCGTCCGCGACCTGCTCCGCCGCCCCGGCAGGGCGGCCGGCGCCACCGACGCCCGCTGGCGCGGATATGTCGCGGCCGTCACCGAAGGCGTGCCCGCCGGACGGCGCCGGCTCGCGGTCAAAGCGCTCGAAACGCTCGTCACCAACTGGCGCGGCCCGGCCGGCGGACTCGACCACGGCGGCGTCACGCCGTCCATCTCCTACAAGTGGTTCACCGGCGGCTTCTGGGCGTGGGACACCTGGAAGCAGGCGGTCGGCGTGGCCCGCTTCGACCCGGCGCTCGCCCAGTCGCAGATCCGGTCGATGTTCGACCACCAGATCACCGCGAGGTCGCGGGTGCGGCCGCAGGACGCCGGCATGATCCCCGACTGCCTCTTCTACAACGACCCCGCCCGCGGCGGCGGCAACTGGAACGAGCGCAACAGCAAGCCGCCGCTGGCCGCGTGGGCGGTCTGGGAGACCTACCGGCGAAGCGGCGACGTCCGGTTCCTGCGCGAGATGTACCCGAAGCCGCTCGCCTACCACGGCTGGTGGTACCGCAACCGGGACCACGACCACGACGGCCTCGCCGAGTACGGGGCGACCGTCGACCCGGCCAACGACACAGCGGAGGCCCGGCGGCAGGCCGCCGCGTGGGAGAGCGGCATGGACAACGCCCCCCGCTTCGACGCCGCGCTCGGCGCCACCGTCGTCGAGAACCGGGACGCCGCCGGGCGGATCGTCGGCTACTCCCTGACCCAGGAGTCCGTCGACCTCAACTCCTACCTCGCCGCCGAGAAGGGCTACCTGGCGGCGATCGCACGGCGGCTCGGCGACCGGGCGGCGTTCCGTCGCCTGACCGCGCAGGCCCGGACGCTGACCGCCGCCATCCGCGCGGCGATGTACGACCCGGCGACGGGCTACTTCTACGACACCGACCTTGTGACGGGGCGGCGCCTCACTGCCCGGGGCCGCGGCATCGAGGGCGCCATCCCACTGTGGGCGGGCGTCGCGTCCCGGCACCAGGCGGCCGCCGTCCGCGGGAAACTGACCGACCCGGAGGAGTTCGCCACCCCGGTGCCGTTCGCGACGGTGGCGAAGAGCTCGCCGTACTTCGCCCCGGAGAAGTACTGGCGCGGCCCCGTCTGGCTCGACCAGGCGTACTTCTCCCTCAAGGGCCTGCAGAGGTACGGCTACCGCGCCGACGCGTCCACTCTCGCCGACCGCCTGCGCGGCTCGGCGTCCGGCCTGCTCGGCGACGCACCGATCATGGAGAACTACAACCCCCTGACGGGAGCCCCGCTGAACTCGACGAACTTCAGCTGGTCCGCGGCACTGCTCCTGGCCTTGGACTGACCCTGACGGACCCGACGCCCGGTGGGGCCTGCCGTGTACCCGGCAGGCCCCAGCCGAGTCACCGGGTCACGTGGCGAACTGGCGCGGGACGGCGGTCGCCGGCGTGCGGAGTGCGGTGGCCGGTGCCGGTGCGACCCAGACGGGGGCCGGGTCGGGGTTCTTTTCGCAGGTGCGGTCGACGAGGCCGCGGTCGGCGGGGACCTTTCCGGTGCGGAGGTAGTCGATCAGGATGTCATCCAGGCATGTGTTGCCGGCGAAGGTGATGGCGTGGCTTCCGCCGCCGCGTTCGACGACCAGGCGGGCGGAGGGGAGTGCGCGGGCCATTTCCAGGCCGCCCTCGTACGGGGTGGCCGGGTCGTCGGTGGCCTGGAACAGCAGGGCGGGCGGCAGGCCCTTTCCGGTGATCTTGGTTCGGTGTCCCGCCTTGACCGGCCAGAACAGGCAGCCGGCGTTGAACCACATGTTGTTGTAGGTGTAGAAGGGGGCCTTCTCGTTGACCTCGGCCTGGTCTTTGCGCCAGTACCGGAAGTCGCGGGGCCATTTGCTGTCGCTGCACATGACGGCGTTGTACAGGTCGAACGAGTCGTCGGACGGGTCGGGTGCGGCGTAGCGCTCGTAGGCGGTGACCAGTGGGGCGGTGTCGCGCGAGTTGGTGTAGGCGGACAGGACGGTCGCCAGGCGCGGCCAGCGCAGCGCGTTGTAGCCGCCGGCGACCTGGGTGTCGTCGAACTCGTCGGGGCCGATGCGGCCGACGGGGTGTTCGCGGAGATCGGCGCGCATGGCGTACCACTTGTCGGCGATCTCGTCGGGATCGGTGCCCAGGTGGTAGACGTCGTCGGCCTTGGCGACCCACTGGGTGAAGGCCGTGAACCGCTTCTCGTGCTGGAGGTCTTGGCGGATGTTGTGGTCGTACCAGGAGACCGATGGGCCGACGATGCTGTCCAGGACCAGGCGGCGGACGTGGCGGGGGTACAGCTGGGCGTAGGTCGAGCCGAGCGTGGTCCCATAGGACCAGCCGAAGAAGCTGATCTTGTCGGCGCCGAGGGCCCGGCGGATGGACTCCATGTCGCGGACGTGGTCGACGGTCGCCAGGTGCGGCAGCAGCCAGGAGTACTTGGCGGTGCATTTGGCGACGTAGCCGGCGGCCTTCCTGAGCCAGGTCCGGGTGGTGCCCTGGCTGGGCTGGTAGTCGGGGCGGGGGCCGTCGAAGTAGTGCGGGTCGCAGGACATGTGCGGGTCGCTGTGCTGGGAGCCGCGCAGGTCGAAGCCTACCCAGTCGTAGGCGGCGGCCACGTCGGGCGGCAACTGGTCGGGGATCCAGGTGGCCATCCACAGACCGCTGATCCCGGGTCCGCCGGGGTTGAGCAGGATCGGGCCCTGCCGCTCGCCCTCGGGCGCCGTGGCCGGCAGCCGGTTCACCGCGATCTTGACCGTGCGCCCGTCTGGGCGGGTGTGGTCGAGGGGGACCTCCAGCATCGCGCACTGCAGGGTGGGGTGTTCGGTGTCGCCGCACGAGCGCCACTGGGTGGCCTTCTGAGGGGCCTGCTGGGGGGATTTCTGCGCGGCTGCGGCCGGCGGCGGGACGGTCAGCGCCGCGGCGGCCAGCATGGCTCCGCCCGTGATGACCACCGCGCCCCGGCGTCTGGGTCTCGGCTGTTTCACCGGTGCCTCCTGGGTTGAGAGTGAAATTGCAGTGTACAATTGCAGTCGTATTTTGGGGCTGTCCGCATTCGGCAACGGGCGGATAACCGGCACCGGAAAAGTGCCCGCCACTTGAGCGGATGCCTATCTGGTACATGACGTGAATCCGGGCGCTCGGGCGATCCATAACCGAGATCGATGGGGCCGTGTATGACCACGGCGCGGATCCGGCTCGCACACTGCGGGTGCACGCTTCCCCCACCCCTTCCGGGCGTTGGACCCCGGAGCCCCCCGATCCGGTTCGTTCCCATGGGAACGCCTCCGAAGGAAACCCCCCGTGAGAAGCAAACGCAGATCTGTCAGATGCCTGCAGGCGTCGGCCGCACTCCTGCTGGGGATCGGCTTCCTGGTCTCCCCCGCGAGTCCCGCGAACGCCGCCCCGAAACCGCCCCCGGTCAGTACTCGCGACGATCAGGCGCCGCACGTCCAGAAGTCCCCGCTCCCGGCCAAGGACCGGCCGCCGCTGTCGGCGGAGAAGGACGCGCTGAAGAGCAGCCCCGAACAACCCAAGAAGTCGGCCGAGCATCAGCGGCCGTCCATGAAGAGCGCGGCCAAGGCGCAGAAGAACGCGCCGAAGGCCACGGCCAAGGCGGCCGCCACGTGCAGCCCCAGTGACTTCACCAGCCGGTCCGGAAGCGCGCTGGTCCAGCAGGTCAAGGCGTCGACGACCGACTGCATCAACTCGCTGTTCGGCCTGACCGGCGGGGACGCCTACTACGCGTTCCGCGAGTCGCAGATGGTGAGCATCGCCTACGCACTCCGCGACAACGCCGTCTACTACCCCGGCGACAACAGCACCAGCACGGCCCAGCTCGTGCTGTACCTACGCGCCGGGTACTACGTCCAGTGGTACAACCCGTCGACCGTGGGCACCTACGGGCAGTCGCTGAAGACCGCGATCCAGTCCGGTCTGGACGCCTACTTCGGCAACTCCAAGTCCTCGACGGTCAGTGACGCGAACGGCGAGGTCCTCGCCGAGGCCGTCACGCTGATCGACAGCGCCCAGGAGAACGCCCGCTACATCTACGTGGTCAAGCGGCTCCTGAACGGCTACAACAGTTCCTACGACGCCTCCTGGTGGATGCTCAACGCGGTCAACAACGTCTACACCGTGCTGTTCCGCGGCCACCAGGTCCCCGCGTTCGTCTCCGCGGTGCAGTCCGACCCCAGCGTCCTGGACACGCTCAACTCCTTCGCCGCGGGCCACCTGGGCCTGCTGGGCACCGACCGCAGCTACCTGGCGTCCAACGCCGGACGCGAGATGGCGCGGTTCCTCCAGCACGCGCCGCTGCAGGCCAAGGTCAGGCCGCTGGCCAAGGGCCTGCTCGGGCAGAGCAGCATGACCGGGAAGACCGCGCCGCTGTGGGTCGGCATCGCCGAGATGACCGACTCCTACGACAAGGCCAACTGCTCCTACTACGGCACCTGCAACCTCGCCCAGCGGCTCGCGCAGAACGTCCTGACCATCAACCACACGTGCAGTTCCAGCATCAAGATCCGCGCACAGGACATGACGGCCGGCCAGCTGTCGGACACCTGCGCCAGCCTGATCAACCAGGACGCCTACTTCCACAGCCTCGTCAAGGACGGCAACAAGCCCGTCGCAGGCGACAACAACACCACCATCGAGGTCTGCGTCTTCGATTCCAGCACCGACTACCAGACCTATGCCGGCGCGATGTTCGGCATCGACACCAACAACGGCGGCATGTACCTGGAAGGAAACCCCTCCGCCGCCGGAAACCAGCCCCGCTTCATCGCCTACGAAGCCGAATGGGTGCGCCCGACGTTCCAGATTTGGAACCTCAACCACGAGTACACGCACTACCTCGACGGCCGGTTCGACATGTACGGCGACTTCAACGCCGGCATTACCACGCCGACCATCTGGTGGATCGAAGGGTTCGCCGAGTACGTCTCCTACTCCTACCGGAAGGTGACCAACGACTCGGCGATCGCCGAGGCCGCCAAGAACACCTACGCGCTCAGCACCCTGTGGGACACCACCTACAGCCACGACACGACCCGCATCTACTACTGGGGCTACCTGGCGGTGCGGTACATGTTCGAGAAGCACCCCGGTGACATCGCCACTGTTCTCGGCTACTACCGGACCGGCAACTGGAACGCCGCACGCACGTTCCTGACCAGCACGATCGGCAGCCGCTACGACAGCGACTGGTGGACCTGGCTGGCCGCCTGCGCCTCCGGCGCCTGCGCAGGCGGTGGCGGTGGCGGTGGCAACCAGGCGCCGACCGCGAAGTTCTCCGCCTCGGCCAACGGCCTGACGGTGAACTTCACCGACCAGTCCACCGACGCCGACGGCACCATCGCCTCCCGCAGCTGGGACTTCGGCGACGGCACCACCTCCACCTCCGCCAACCCGTCCCACACCTACGGCGCCGACGGCGCCTACAGCGTCTCGCTGACGGTCACCGACAACGGCGGGGCCACCGCCACCAGCACCCAGCAGATCTCGGTGTCCGCCGGTGGCGGCGGTGGCGGCGGGACCGAGTGCACCGGGTCCGACACCCGCCAGCTCGGCCAGAACTGCCAGCGCAGCAACCTGTCAGGACAGCAAGGAGACCTGTCCTACCTCTACCTCTACGTCCCGTCCGGCACTCGGTCGCTCACCATCACCTCCTCCGGCGGGACAGGTGACGCCGACCTGTACTACAACGCCAGTTCGTGGGCCACGTCGACGTCCTACACCCAGCGTTCCGCCAATGCCGGAAACAGTGAATCCCTGACCATCTCCAACCCGCCGGCCGGCTACAACTACATCAGCCTCTACGGGAAGGGCGCCTTCAGCGGAGTGACCGTCAAGACCCAGTACTGATCCACCACCGCACCGACGAAAACAGCCGGGGCCGGACCGCGATGGTTCGGCCCCGGCGCCGTTTCTCAGGAGAGCCGGGGCGAGCGTGCTCAGCTCAGGAGGAGGGCGGGGCGAGCTCGAACGGGCCGAACTCCGGGAAATGGCAGGCGACCCGGCGCCCATTGACGGCTCTTCGCAATCGAGGGTGTGGTGGGGGCTGGCGCGTCGGTCCGGGGATAGAGGTCGAGGTCTCCCGAGGATGGAGGTTCCTACGCCAGCCAT
>NZ_JBEORG010000046.1:0-48874 GCF_040302145.1 Spirillospora sp. NPDC127506
CCACGCTGGAATGCGTTCCGTAGCAAGAGGCATGGAACTTGTAGAGGATTTGCCGGCAGTACCAGGGGTCGCCCACGGCGGACATCGCGCCGGCGCGCCGGACCGCCGGGGCCCCGTCTTCCGGTGACCGGACGGGCCCCGGTTCGGCCGGCGGTCAGCCACCGGTCTCGGGCGCCGGCCGGGAACGCGTCCGCAGCCGGGTCGCCAGCCGCGCCGGGGCGAGCGCGCCGATCAGCGCGCCGGCCGCCGCGACGCCGCCGGACAGCGGCCGGCCCAGCGCACGCCGCAGCGGGCGCCGCAGCGGATACCGCAGCGTGGCCCAGCGGCCGCGCCGGCCGCGGTCGGCGCCCGCGACGGACGCCCCGCTGACCTCGGTACCGGCCCGCTCGACCGCCTCGGCCGCGGCCAGCGACACCGGGCGGGCGGTCTCGCCGGGCAGGTCGGGCTCCAGGCCCAGCGCCGCCGCCATCGACGGCAGGACCGCGGCGGCCGCCGCGGCGTAGCCCCGGGCGGACGGGTGGTAGCGGTCCTCGCTGAACATCGACAGCGGGTCGGCGGCGAACTCGTGGCCGAGCAGGTCGCCGAGCGACACCGAGCGGGCGCCGTGCTCGACCACGGCGATCGTCTGCGCGGCGGCGAGCTGCCGGCTGGCGCGCCGCGCGAACCAGCGCAGCGGCTGCATCAGCGGCTTCACCGAGCCGAGGTCGGGGCAGGTGCCGACGACGACCTCGGCGCCCGCGGCGCGCAGCCGCCGCACCGCGTCCGAGAGGTGCCGGACGGACTCGGCGGGCGGCACCCGGCCGGTCACGTCGTTCGCGCCGATCATGATGACGGCGATGTCGGGGCGGGTCTGCAGGGCCTGGTCGACCTGTCCGCCGAGGGCCTGCGACCGGGACCCGGAGCGGGCCACGTTCGTCACCCGGACGGGACGCCCGGCGATCGCGGCGAGCCCGGTGGCGAGGCGCGCGGCGGGCGTCTCCTCCGGGGTGTGCACGCCGAGCCCGGCGGCGGTCGAGTCGCCGAGCATGACCAGGGAGAGCGGCGGGCCGCCGGACGCCTCGCCGTAGACGCCGTCGGCCGCGGGCGGGTCGCCGTAGGGCGTCGCCTGGATGATCCTGCGGGCGAGCTTCGCCTCCATCACGATGAGGCCGAACGTGACGCCGCCGATCGCCGTGATGCCGCCGCCTCCGTAGGCCGCGGCCGCCGCGATCCGGCGCGCGGTGAATGCTCTCAACATACTGCGCTGACCCTCCGTGATTATCTACCTACCCGTGCGGGGGCCGTTTGATGCCTGGCCGGTCGATGTCGGCTAACGTCGGAAACGGGAAACCTTCCGGAGCCGCACCCGTTCCGCCGTGTTACCGGCGGCGGAACAGGGACGCGGTGCTCAGATCACCACTGGACCGACAAGGATGTCGCGGTGCATGTACACGACTCGCTCGTCGAATTGATGGGCAACACCCCCCTCGTTCGGCTGCGCAAGGTGACCGAGGGCCTGCGGCCGCAGGTCCTCGCCAAGGTGGAGTACTTCAACCCGGGCGGGTCGGTGAAGGACCGCATCGCGGTCCGCATGATCGACGCGGCGGAGAAGTCCGGCGAGCTGCGGCCGGGCGGGACGATCGTCGAGCCGACGTCCGGCAACACCGGGGTGGGGCTCGCCATCGTGGCGCAGGAGCGCGGCTACCACTGCGTCTTCGTCTGCCCCGACAAGGTCGGCAAGGACAAGATCGACGTGCTGCGCGCGTACGGCGCGGAGGTCGTCGTCTGTCCGACGGCGGTGAACCCCGAGCACCCCGACTCCTACTACTCGGTCTCCGATCGGCTCGCCGCCGAGATCCCCGGCGCGTGGAAGCCGAACCAGTACACCAACCCGCAGAACCCGCGGTCGCATTACGAGACTACCGGCCCGGAGCTGTGGGAGCAGACCGAGGGCCGCATCACCCATTTCGTCGCGGGCATCGGCACCGGCGGCACCATCAGCGGCACCGGCCGGTACCTCAAGGAGGTCTCCGGCGGGAAGGTGCGGGTCATCGGCGCCGACCCGGAGGGGTCGGTCTACTCGGGCGGCTCGGGCCGCCCCTACCTCACCGAGGGCGTCGGCGAGGACATCTGGCCCGAGACCTACGACCGGGACATCTGCGACGACGTCATCGCGGTGTCCGACAAGGACTCCTTCCTGATGACCCGGCGGCTCGCCCGCGAGGAGGCGCTGCTCGTCGGCGGGTCCTGCGGCATGGCCGTGGTCGCGGCGCTGCGCGTCGCCGAGAAGGCCGGTCCCGACGCGGTCATCGTGGTGCTGCTGCCGGACGGCGGCCGCGGCTACCTCGGCAAGATCTTCAACGACGGCTGGATGGCGGACTACGGCTTCCTCACCCCGCACAGCGAGGAGGCCCGGGTCGGCGAGGTGCTCACCCGCAAGGGCGGGACGCTGCCGGAGTTCGTGCACGTCCACCCGCACGAGACGGTGCAGACCGCGATCTCCGTCATGCGCGAGTACGAGGTGTCGCAGGTCCCGGTGATGAAGGAGGAGCCGCCGGTCATGGCGGCCGAGGTCGTCGGCTCGGTCGGCGAGACCGACCTGCTCGACGTCATGGTGAAGGGCGAGGCCAAGATGACCGAGCCGGTCGAGCTGCACATGTCGCCGCCGCTGCCGACGCTCGGCTACGGCGAGCCGGTCAGCAAGGCCGTCGGCGTGCTGGAGAAGGCCGGCGCGGCGGTCGTCCTCGTGGACGGCAAGCCGAAGGGCCTCGTCACCCGCCAGGACCTCCTCTCCTTCCTGGCGTCCAACACCACCGGCTGACCCCGCACCCGTCCCGGCGCGCGGGCGCCGGCAAGGGCGAGCGCCGGAGACCCTCGGGTCTCCGGCGCTCAGCGGGGTGCCGGGTTGCGGAGCAGGCCGGTGGGCGGCGTTTCGGGCCGGCTCCGCAACCCGGCGTCTGGGGGGTTCCTACCGGGGGAACCCGGACGGGACGAAGTCCTCGCGGGTGTCGGCGAGGCCGACCGGCTTCTTCTTCGGCTCGTCGCCGTGCCCCGGCCACCAGGCCTTGTGGCCCAGCATCGCGGTGATGCCCGGCACCAGGAACATCGACATGACGAAGGCCGACAGCGCGATGCCGATCGCGACGGAGAAGCCCATCTGCTGGAGCATCGACACCGGCGCGAGCATCATCACCGAGAAGGTGCCGGCCAGGATGAGGCCCGCCGCCGCGACGGTCGGACCGCCGTGGTGGACGGCCTGCGCCGCCGCCTCCCGCGGGGAGTGCCCCTCCTTCGCCTCCTCGCGCAGCCGCGCCGTCATCAGGATGTTGTAGTCGGTCCCGATGGCCAGCACGAACAGGTAGAGGACGATCGGCAGCTGGAAGGTGACGCCGGCCTCGCCCATCGCGCCCTGGAAGACGTACACCGCGGAGCCGAGCGTCGCGGCGAAGCCCAGCAGGACGGCGACGACCAGGTAGAGCGGTGCGACGACCGAGCGGAGCAGCAGCGCCAGGATCAGCGCGATCAGCGCCGCCGCCACCGGCAGGATCACCGACAGGTCGCGGTTGTTGACGGCGTTGATGTCGGCGAAGATCGCCGTCGAGCCGCCGACGTAGGCGCGGGTGCCCTCCGGGGCCGCCTTGTGCACGGCCGGCGCCAGGTCGTCCTTGACCAGGCTGATCGCCTCGTTGGAAGCGGGGTTCTTCTTCAGGATCAGGTCGACCCGGGCCACGGACTTGTCCTGGCCGTGGACGGGCTTCTGCACGGCGCCGACGCCGGGCGCGGTCTTCGCGGCCTGGCTGAACGACGCCAGCTGCTGGTCGGTGACCGGCTGCCCGCCGTCGGACTTGATGAACACCTGCACCGGGGTGGTCAGGCCGGGCGGGAAGCCCTTCTCCATGTCCTTGGTCGCCTGGGCGGACTCGGTGTCCTGCGGGAAGCCGGCGGCGAAGTCGTAGTCGGCCTTGAACCCGAGCGAGCCGAGCGCCAGCACGACCATCACGAGGCCGGCCGCGGCGGCGGCGACCGCCGGGCGCTTGCCGACGGCCCGGCCGACGGCCTGGGAGATCGAGCCCTTCGGCTGCTTCTTCCACGCCTTGGACGGCCAGAACACCGCGGTGCCGAGCAGCGACACGATCGCCGGGAACAGCGTCAGCGACGTGATGCCCATGACGACGACGGCGATGGCGAGCGACGGGCCCCAGGCGCTGAACACGCCGAACGTCGCGAGCAGCAGCACCAGGAAGGTGACGGCGATGGCGGCGGCGGCCGAGGAGATGACCTCGCCGACCCGCTCCACCGCGGTGATCATCGCGGTCTTCTTGTCGTCGCCGGCCCGCAGCCGCTCCCGGAACCGGAACATCAGGAACAGGTAGTAGTCGGCGCCGATGCCGAAGAGCACGATCAGGATGATGGTGCTGAGGCTGTCGTCGCCGGAGAAGTCGAAGATCTTCGAGGCGACGCCGATCAGGCCCATCGCGACCTGCATCGTCACCATGATCACGACGATCGGCAGCACCGCGGCGAGCGGCGCCCGGAAGATCAGCAGGATCAGGCCGATGATCAGCACGAAGGTGGCGATGCCGACGATCTCGAAGGACTTGTTGAAGGAGTCCTCGTTGTCGACGAAGCCGGCGACGTCACCGCCGACCTTGGCCTCCAGGCCGCTGCCCTTCAGCAGGTTCGGCAGGTCCTTGCGGATCTCCTTGACCGCGTCGCCCTGCTTCTCGTTGTCGGCCATCGAGGTGCCCTTCATCGGCACCATGATCACCTGGACGGCCTTGTTCGGCGCGACGGCCTGCGGGCCGGTCGCGAACGCCACCACCGTCGGCGGCTTGTCGGCGTTCAGCGTCTTGGCGGCCTCGTTCACCTTCGCGGTGTCCTCGGGCGTCAGCGGCTTGCCGTCGGACCGCTTCACGACGATCAGCGAGGAGGTGTCCTCCTGCTGCGGGAACGCCTTCTCGGCGATCTGCAGTGCCTGGACCGACTCGTACTTCGAGGGCAGGAAGTCGCCCTGGTCGGACTCGGTGGTGAGCTTGGGGGAGAAGGCGATGATGACGACCGCGGCGGCGAGCCACGCCACGATCGTCCACCACGGATGTCTCACGACGAAGCGCGCGAGCCGAGCGAACATGGGGCTTCCTTAATCAAGGTCGTTGGGATACCTCTAAAACGGTAGAGATCACGCGGGGCCTTGGGGTCACCCTGAGCGCCGAAATGGGGGTTGATACCTCCGGGGGAGCGCCTCCTCCTCCAGGAGGGGTGAGCGCTGGATAGCCTCGTACCCATGGACAACGAGGTTCAGCACGGCTTCGAGACCCTGGCCATCCACGCCGGGCAGGAGCCCGACCCCGCCACCGGCGCGGTCGTACCGCCCATCTACCAGGTCTCCACCTACAAGCAGGACGGCATCGGCGGCCTGCGCGGCGGTTACGAGTACTCCCGGTCGGCGAACCCGACGCGTACCGCGCTCGAAGTATGCCTGGCCGAACTGGAGGGCGGCGCCCGCGGGCTGGCGTTCGCGTCCGGGCTCGCCGCCGAGGACGCCCTGCTGCGCACCGTCTGCCGGCCCGGCGACCACGTCATCATCCCGGACGACGCCTACGGCGGCACCTACCGGCTGTTCGCGAAGGTCGCCGAGCCGTGGGGCGTCGAGTTCGACCCGGTGCCGCTCGGCGACATCGCCGCGGTGCGGGCCGCGGTCCGCCCGGAAACGAAGATCATCTGGGTGGAGACGCCGACGAACCCGCTGCTCGGCATCGCCGACATCGCCGCGCTGGCGGCGGCCGCGCACGAGGCGGGCGCGCTCCTCGCCGTCGACAACACCTTCGCCTCGCCGTACCTGCAGCGTCCGCTGGAGCTCGGCGCGGACGCGGTCGTCCACTCGACCACCAAGTACATCGGCGGGCACTCCGACGTCGTCGGCGGCGCGCTCGTCGTGTCCGACCCGGAACTGGGCGAGCGGCTCGCGTTCCACCAGAACGCGATGGGCGCCGTCGCCGGGCCGTTCGACGCCTGGCTCACCCTGCGCGGCATCAAGACCCTCGGCGTGCGGATGGACCGGCACTGCGCCAACGCCGAGCGGATCGCGGAGATGCTGGGGCGGCACCCGGCCGTCCGGCAGGTCCTCTACCCGGGGCTGCCCGGCCACCCCGGCCACGACGTCGCCGCCAAGCAGATGAAGGCGTTCGGCGGCATGGTCTCGTTCCGGATGGAGTCGGAGGAGGCCGCCGTCCGGGTCTGCGAGCGGACGAAGCTCTTCACGCTCGGCGAGTCGCTCGGCGGCGTCGAGTCGCTCATCGAGCACCCGGGCCGGATGACGCACGCCTCCGCCGCGGGATCGCCGCTGGAAGTGCCCTCCGACCTGGTGCGACTGTCCGTCGGGATCGAGGACGTCACCGACCTGCGGCACGACCTGGAGCAGGCGCTCGGCTGAGAACTGGCTGAACGTTCCCGCCCGTACTTGATCAAAACATCTATACTCGGCGCGCCAGGTTCGTAAAGGAGGGGCCCGGGTGCGCAAAGTTCTGGTCTGTGGGGCGGCGTTCGCCGCGACGTGTGTCTCCGCCGTGGCCGTGCCCGGGGGAGCCCACGCGAACGCCCCGTTGCCGACACCGGCCGCGACCCCGCCGCCGACGCCGCCGGCGGACGGGTCCGGGACGACCGAGCCGTCCGGCGGCCCGGCGACCGGGACCCCCGGCTCGGAGTCGCCGTCGGCGTCGTCCACGACCCTCCCGGAGAGCGGGCCGGGCGCACCGGACGGCGAGCCCGACGGCACCGTCACGGCGCAGGCCGTCATGGTCACCCCGGAGCTGCCGAAGTTCCGCACCTACGCCTACGGCAAGGCCGCCGCGCAGAAGATCGACGCGTACTGGCGCGACGGCGGGCCGCGCGCCACGCCGCGCCCGGTCGTGCTGATCCTGCACGGCGGCTACTGGCTGCAGGGCGACAAGGGCGGCGGCTGGAAGTACTTCGCGCGGCGGCTGACCGAGGAGGGGTTCGTCGTCATGTCGGCGAACTACCGGCTCGCGCCGAAGGCGCACTGGCCGGCGCAGCGGGACGACTCGCTGTCCGCGCTCGCCTTCATCAAGAAGCACGCCCGGGTGTGGAACGCCGACCCGTCGCGGGTCGCCGTCATCGGCTCCTCGGCCGGCGGGCAGCTCGCCACCCAGCTCGGCACGCTCGGCACGGGCACCCGGCTGGTCCGCGGCGTGGTCGCCCTTTCGCCGCCGAACAACCCCTTCCTCGCCTACCAGGACGGCGCCAAGGCCGGTGCGACGCCCAGCCAGCGCAAGCTGCGGCGGGCCGTGGTCGACCTCATGGACTGCGTGCCCGGCGCCCGCACCGAGCCCGGGACCGGCGACCTCACCGGCACCGAGCCCGACGCCGGGGACGCGCAGGACTGCTGGCCGCGGCTGGACGACGCCAGCTCCGTCACGCACGTCTCCCCGGGCGACGCGCCGATGCTGCTCATGCACGCCACCGGCGACTTCGTCCCGGTCGAGCAGAGCACCGGGCTGGCCGGCGCGCTGCGCGCCGCGGGCGTCGAGGCGACGGTCAAGACGGTCGAGGGCCGGATGCACGCCGCGCAGCTGCTGAGCGACGAGAGCACCTACCCGACGATCGTGAGCTGGCTGAAGAGCCGCCTCAAGCCCGGATCGGGCGAGTAGGCGCGGCCGCTCAGCCGTTCCAGACCATCAGCACCAGGATCACCAGCCAGAGCAGCGCGATGACGCCGGAGAGCGCGGCCAGCCGGCCGCGCTCCACCGCCGCGATCTCGCCGCCCGCGGCGGTGGCGGTGGCCCCGCCGGTCGCCTCCCCGGTCTTCTCCGCGGCCTTTTCCCCGGCCCTCTCGCCGTCCCCGGGCTCGTCGGCGCCGGCGTCCGGCCGGGCCGGCGCGGCGGGCACGGCCGTGCGCGACTCCTCGGCCGCCGCGAGTTCCAGCAGGTGCACCGCCTTGCGCTGGTCGCGCTCGACGATCAGCAGCAGTACCAGCGCGACGATGAACAGCGTCATCGACACGGTCAGCCACGCCTGCGCGAAGTCCCCCTGGGCCAGGCCCAGCCCGAACAGGAAGATGCCCAGCGTCGCGAGGCCGTAGACGCGGGTGGTCCAGTTGAGGAAGCGCACCACGGCCGTGTTCCGCTTGCGGATGTACCGGGGGGTGGACATGGTCGCGGCGGTCAGCGGGCCCAGCGTGAAGATCGCGAAGCCGATGTGCAGGATCAGCAGGATGCGATCGGAAGTCGACATGCCGCCGACCCTAGCGCCTCCGCGGCGTCCCCCGGAGGGTGCACGGGGCTGCTCCCCGCCCGGCGTTCCGCCGACTCGGAAACGGCCCGTCAGCGGCGGCCGCGGCGCACCCGGAGGTAGTCGCTGACGACGTACTCGCCGAGCCGCTGCGCGTCGGGCGCGAAGACCCGGCCGCCGTTGCGCCGGGCGACCTCCTCCACGAACGACACGAGCCGCCGGTCGTCGGCGAGCATGAAGAAGTTCATGCAGGCGCCGCGCCGCGTCATCTTGTCGACTTCGGCGAGGGTGAGGACGAGCGTCTCGGTGGACGGCGGGTAGTCGAACAGCGAGCGCCCGTCCGGGCGCAGGTGCGCGGTCGGCTCCCCGTCGGTGACGACGAGCACGATCGGCTCGAAGTCGGGATGCCGGTCCAGATGCCGTCCCGCGATCATCAGCGCGTGGTGCAGGTTGGTGCCCTGCACCATGTCCCAGTCGAGCGCCGCCATCTCCTCGGGGTGCAGCACCCGCGCGTAGTTGGAGAACCCGATGATCTGGATGGCGTCCTGCGGGAACTTGCTGGTCACGAGGGTGTGCAGGGCGAGCGTGGTCTGCTTGGCGACGGCCCACGTCCCGCGCAGCACCATCGAGTACGACAGGTCGACGAGCAGGCAGACGGCCGCGCCGGTGCGCCGCTCGGTCTCGTGCACCTCGAAGTCGTCCACGCCGAGCTTCACGCCGTTCACGCGACCGTTCACGCCGCCGTTCTCCGCGGGGCCGCCCTGCCGCGGCACGCCGTTGATCTCCACGACGTCGGCGGTGCTCGGCTCGACGACCCGCGCCGCCGCGGTCGGCGCCGCGAGGCCGCCGGCGCCCTCCATCGCGTTGCGGCGGATCGCGTTGCTCACCGTCCGGACGACGTCGAGGGGCTGCTCGTCGCCGAACCGCCACTCCCGGCTGGCGCCGGTCAGCTCGCCCGCCTGCCCGGCGTCGCGCTGGTCGTGGTCGCCCTGCCGGCCGGACGTGAGCTGGGAGAACACCCGGCGCAGCGCGGTCTCGCCGAGCCGCCGCACCGCCTTCGGGGTCAGCTCCAGCCTGCCGCGGTTGCGGCGCAGGTAGCCCTGCCGCTCCAGCTCCTTCTCGATGCGGCGCAGCGCGTCCAGGTCGTCGACGGCCTGCCGGCCGAGCGCCCGCCGGACGGCGTCCTCGTCGATGTCGTCGAGCCGCGCGCCGGGGTAGTCCTGGCCGAGGGCGGCCTCCAGCTCGCTGAGGTCGGCCAGCTCCGCGAGCGCGGTGGTGGCGTCGCCCATGCCGAGCGGGTCGTCGCCCGTCATCTGCTCGGGCTGCCCCCAGCCGAGGTCGGGGCGGCGGGCCCGCAGCGCCTCGCCGAGCCGGGTCATCTCCATGGCGAGGCCCGCGTCCTGCATGGCCTGCTCCATCAGCCCGGCCAGCTCGGCGCGCTGCTCCGGGCTGAGCGAGGCGAGCAGCCGGTCCATCGCGGCGGCGCGCCGGGCGAGGGAGTCGACCAGCTCCTCCAGGTTCTGCGGATCGTCGGGGAACATGTCCCCGTACCGCTCCATGAACCGGTCGAAGTCCTCCTGGGTGTGCTCGCCGCGCGCGTCCCGCTCCAGCATCTCGTTGAGCGCGGCCATCATGTCCTTGACCCGCTCCATGGCGGCCGGGTCCTGGTTCTCCAGGGCCTGCTTCATCCCCTGGAACTGCGCGTCCAGGACCTCGCGGCGCAGCAGGTCCTTCAGCTGCTCGAACGTGCGGCGGGCCGCGCCGGACCGCCAGTCGTAGTCCGACAGCCGGCGGATCGCCTGCGCGGTGTCGGACGGCAGCGCGTCCAGCTCCGCCTCGCGCAGCCGCGCGTCGTCGCCCGGGTCGGGGAACAGCTCCGCCCGCTCCTGCCCGATCGCGGTGTCGAGCAGCGCCCGCGCCTGCTCCAGGGTGCCGTCGAGGCGGCCCCGGTCGCGCAGCGCGCGGCGCCGCTCCCGCACCTGGCGGAGCATGTCGTCCAGCCCGCGCCGGTGCTGCGCGCCCGGCAGGCCGCGCCGCAGCAGCTCGCGCAGCGCGTCGTCGGGGCGGGTGCCGTCCAGCACCGCGTCGCCCATCGCGTCGAGGGCGTCGCGGACGTCGTACGGCGGGGCGAGCGGGTCGGGCCCGTCCTCGTAGGCCCCGTAGCGGTAGCGGCTCATCGAAGCTCCTTACGCGTGGAGACCTCCGGTCCGGACGGTCAGGTCCGGTAGGTGGCCGTCCCGTCGGACCGGCCCTCGGCGACGTCCTTGGACAGCCGCCGGGTGAGGAACAGGCCCTCCAGGGCGAACTCCAGCGCGGCCGCGGCCTGCCCGGGGGACTCCCCGCTCAGCCCGAGCCGTTCCATGATCTTGGCGAGGCCGGGCACCTGGCCGATGCGGCGCAGCAGCTCGTGCGCCGGCACCAGCTCGCCCGACTCGACGCGCTCGCCGGAGTCGAACTTGTCGAGCAGCCCGGTCAGGTCGGCCGGGCCCAGCGTCCGCCGGTAGGTCTCGGCGATCGCGCGGCGCAGCAGATGCTCCAGCACCTCCTGCTCGCGGCCCTCCTCGCTGACCTCGAACTCGACCTTGCCCATCAGCGACGGCACCACCGCGGGCAGGTCGCAGACCCGCGCGACGGCGTGCTCCTCGCCGGTCAGCGCGGCGCGCCGCACCGCGCCCGCCGCGACGGTCTCCGCGCCCGCGAGCGCGAAACGCGCCGACACGCCCGACCGCGCGTCCACCGCCGTCGACTCCCGGACGAGCCGGGTGAACCGCCCGATCACCTCGATCAGGTGGTCGGGCACCTCCGCGGGCAGCCCGGCGAGGTCGGCGAAGTCGGACTCCTGGCGGATCAGCGCCAGCTCGGCGTCCAGGTCGAGGGGGTAGTGGGTGCGGATCTCCGCGCCGAAGCGGTCCTTCAGCGGGGTGATGATGCGGCCGCGGTTGGTGTAGTCCTCGGGGTTGGCGGACGCGACGAGCAGCACGTCCAGCGGCAGCCGCAGCGCGTAGCCGCGGATCTGCACGTCCCGCTCCTCCAGCACGTTGAGCAGCGCGACCTGGATGCGCTCGGCGAGGTCGGGCAGCTCGTTGATGGAGAAGATGCCGCGGTTGGTGCGCGGGACGAGCCCGAAGTGCACGGTCTCCGGGTCGCCGAGGGTGCGGCCCTCGGCCACCTTGATCGGGTCGACGTCGCCGATGAGGTCGCCGACGCTGGTGTCGGGCGTGGCCAGCTTCTCGCCGTACCGGTCGTCGCGGTGCAGCCAGCCGACCGGCAGCTCGTCGCCCAGGTCGGCGGCGAGCCGGCGGCAGCGCACGCACACCGGCGCGTACGGGTGGTCGTTGATCTCGCAGCCGGCGACAACGGGGGTCCACTCGTCCAGCAGCCCGCCCAGGGTGCGGATCAGCCGCGTCTTGCCCTGGCCGCGCTCGCCGAGCAGCACCAGGTCGTGCCCCGCGAGCAGGGCGCGCTCCAGGTGGGGGAGGACGGTGTCGTCGAACCCGAGGATGCCGGGGAAGCGCGGCTCACCGGAGCGCAGCCGGTCGAGCAGGTTGCGCCGTATCTCGGCCTTCACGGAAAGCTGGACGTGGCCGCTGTTGCGCAACTCGCCCAGTGTCGTTTCACGGGGTTTGGATGGACGCACGCGACCGACACTACGTCGCCGATCCGCGGAATCGCACCCTCGGTCCGGGGATTCGTCCCCTTCGACCGGTCTCGCCGAGGTTTGGGTGGAGAGCCCGGAGCGGGGGAGACTGGGAGTGTGAACGGAGCCGGTGAACGCAGTGAGGGAGGCGGCGCCGATGGCGCGATTCGGTGATGGCCTGGCCCTCGGACCCGACCTGTCCAGCGCCGCCGCGTCGGCGGTCGAGCAGGCGCTCGCCCCGCTCAGCGCGGCGCCCGACCTGGTGTGCGTGTTCGTCACGGGCGACGACCCGGACGAGATCGAGGCGGCGGCGGTGGCCGCGGAGCGGGCGGCGGGGCCCGCGGTGCTGCTCGGCTGCAGCGCGTCCGGCGTGATCGGCGCCGGCCGCGGGGTGGAGGAGCGCGGCGCGGTCAGCGCGTGGGCGGCGGTGCTGCCGGGCGCGCGGCTCGACCCGTTCCGGCTGGAGACCCTCAAGGCCGACGACCGCCTTGTCGTGGTCGGCATGCCGGAGGGGCAGGACGACGACGTGGTCGGCGTGCTGCTGGCCGACCCGTACAGCTTCCCCGTGGACGCGTTCGTGGAGCGCTCCGACGAGGCGCTGCCCGGGCTGCCGCTGGTCGGCGGGCTCGCCGAGGGCAGCGGCCCCGGCGCGGGGATCCCCGGCGCGGCCGGGCACGGCGAGGTCCGGCTGTTCGTCGGCGGCGACGTCTACCGGGACGGCGCGGTCGGCGTGGTGATCGGCGGGCCGGTGACCGCCGCCACGGTGGTCAGCCAGGGCGCCCGCCCGATCGGGCCCGACATGGTGGTGACGAAGGCCGAGGAGAACGTCCTCTACGAGCTCGCGGGCGTCCCCGCGCTGGAGAAGCTGGAGCAGATCATCCTGGGGCTGCCGGAGGAGGAGCAGGAGCTCGCCGGGCGCGGGCTGCTGATCGGCGTCGCGATGGACGAGTACGCCGACGAGCACGAGCACGGCGACTTCCTCGTCCGCGGAGTGGTCGGGGCCGACACCGACAGCGGCGCCATCGCGATCGGCGACGTCGTCGACGTGGGCCGCACCGTCCGGTTCCAGGTCCGGGACGCGGGCGCCGCCGAGGAGGACCTCGCCGCGCTGCTGGAGCGCTTCGACCTGGCGCCGGTGGAGGGCGCGCTGCTGTTCTCCTGCAACGGGCGCGGCCAGGCGATGTTCCCCGACTCCGACCACGACGCGAAGGTCCTGGACCGCGCGTTCGGCCCGGCCGGGGTGGGCGGGTTCTTCGCCGCCGGCGAGATCGGCCCGGTCTCCGGGCGCAACCACGTGCACGGGTTCACCGCGTCCATCCTCGCCTTCGGGCGCGCGGACGGGGCGGGGGACGCACGGTGAGCGCGGCGCCCGTCCTCGCGATCGACATCGGCGGCACCAAGCTCGCCGCCGCCCTCGTCGAACCGGACGGACGCGTCGCCGCGCACGACCGCGTCCCCACGCCGAACGCGCCCGGCGTGGACGGCGAGGAGCTGTGGGGGGCGCTGGACGCGCTGCTCGCCAAGCTGCTCGCCGACGCCGGCGACCCGCCCCTCGCGGGCGTCGGCGCGGGCTGCGGCGGGCCGATGACGTGGCCCGCCGCCGAGGTGTCCCCGCTGAACATCCCGGCGTGGCGGGGCTTCCCGCTGCGCGAGCGGCTCCGCGCCCGCCACCCCGGCCTGCCCGTCCGCATCCACAACGACGCGATCTGCGTGGCCGTGGGGGAGCACTGGCTCGGCGCCGGGCGGGGGCGCGGCAACGTCCTCGGCATGGTGGTGTCCACGGGCGTCGGCGGCGGGCTGATCCTCGGCGGGCACCTCGTCAACGGCGCCAGCGGGAACGCCGGGCACATCGGGCACGTCGTCGTCGAACCGGACGGGCCGCCGTGCGCCTGCGGGGGCCGCGGCTGCCTGGAGGCGATCGCGCGCGGCCCCGGCCTGGTCGCGTGGGCGCGGCAGCAGGGCTGGCGGCCCGGCGGCGCCGGCGCCACCGGCGTGGAGCTGGCCGCGGACGCGCGCCGCGGCGACCCGGTCGCCGGGTCCGCGATGCGGCGCGCCGGCCGCGCCATCGGCCTCGCGATCGCGTCCGCGACCCACCTGTGCGACCTGGAGGTCGCCGCGATCGGCGGCGGCCTGTCCCAGGCCGGCCGGCTGCTGTTCGACCCGATGGAGGCGGCGTTCCGCGCGCACGCCCGGATGGACTTCGCGCGCCGCGCCCGGATCGTCCCGGCGGAGCTCGGCCAGACCGCCGGGCTCGTCGGCGCCGCCGCCCTGGTCTTCGCGCAGGACCGCTACTGGAGTGCGGACTGAGGGCGCCCCGGGGGTGCGAAGATCGGGGGATGACCACCGTCAGCGTCCACGACGTCCGGGTTGCGCACGACCTGCTCAGCGAGGTCGCCGTTGCCACCCCCCTGCTCCCGTCCCGGGTCCTGTCCGAGCAGCTCGGCGGGCCCGTCCTGCTGAAGTGCGAGAACCTGCAGCGCACCGGCTCCTTCAAGATCCGCGGCGCGTACGTGCGGATCGCCCGGCTGAGCGAGGCCGAGCGGGCCGGCGGCGTCGTCGCGGCCAGCGCCGGCAACCACGCGCAGGGCGTCGCGCTCGCCGCGTCCATGCTCGGCTGCAAGGCCACCGTGTTCATGCCGGCCGGCGCCCCGCTCCCCAAGATCGCCGCGACCCGCGGCTACGGGGCCGAGGTCGTGTTCCCCGGCCCGACCGTCGACGACTGCCTCGTCGCCGCGCAGAAGCACGCCGACGAGTGCGGCGCCGTGTTCATCCACCCGTTCGACCATCCCGACGTCGTCGCCGGTCAGGGGACGATCGGGCTGGAGATCCTGGAGCAGTGCCCGGAGGTCCGCACGATCGTGGCGCCGGTGGGCGGCGGGGGCCTGCTGTCCGGCGTCGCGGCGGCCGCCAAGGGCGCGGTGAAGGACGCCGGCGGCCGGGAGATCAAGATCCTCGGCGCGCAGGCCAAGCGGACGGCGGCGTTCCCGCCCTCGCTCGCGGCCGGGAAGCCCGTCCCGGTCGAGCTGGAGCCCACCATGGCGGACGGGATCGCCGTCGGCCGCCCCGGCGACCTGACCTACGCGATGTTCGCCGAGCTCGTGGACGCCGTCGTGACCGTGACCGAGGAGTCGATCTCGCAGGCGCTGCTGCTCTGCCTCGAACGCGCCAAGCAGGTCGTGGAGCCCGCCGGGGCCGCCGGGGTCGCGGCGCTCCTGGAGCACGCGTACGCGGTCGAGCCGCCCGTGGTGGTGGTGCTGTCCGGCGGCAACATCGACCCGCTGCTGCTGTCGAAGGTGCTGCGGCACGGCCTCGCGGGCGCCGGGCGGTACCTCGTCGTCCGCTGCCGGCTGAAGGACCGTCCCGGCGCCCTGGTGACCCTGCTGGGGGAACTCGCCGAACTCGGCGTCAACGTCCTGGACGTGATGCACGAGCGCGTCGCGGCCCGGCTCCACGTCGAGGAGGCCGAGGTCCTCATGCACCTGGAGACGCGAGGGGCCGACCACTCCGAAGACGTGATCGGCCGCCTGCGCGAGAGGGGCTACACGCTCACCCTGAGCTGAGCGCGCTCACCTGTGGGTCACGTGCCGTCAGAGCGACGGCTTGCCCTCCGAGTACAGCCACGCCTTGGCCCAGGCGTCCAGGTTCTTGTGCGAGAGGCGCTCGGCGAACCGGACGAACTCCGCGGTGGAGGCGTTCCCGTACCGGTGGGCGGCGGGCCACGCCTTCAGCAGCCGGTAGAAGTCCTTGTCGCCGATCGTCTTGCGCAGGACGTGGATGGCCATCGCCCCGCGGTCGTAGACGAGCCCGTCGAAGATGTGGTCGCGGCCCGGGTCGGCGACCTTGCCCTGCCACAGGTCGTCGTCCGCGGGCGTCGCGTACACGTCGTCGAAGCTCTTCTGGACGGGCGTGCCGGACGTGTGCTCCGCCCACAGCCATTCGGCGTACGTCGCGAAGCCCTCGTTCAGCCAGATGTCGGACCACTTCGCCGGGGACACCGCGTCCCCGAACCACTGGTGGCCCAGCTCGTGCGCGAGGAGCCCGCCGCTCGGGATCGCGCCCGGCCGGCGGCCCAGGTCGTAGACGGGGCGCCCCTGCGTCTCCAGCGCGTAGCCGACGCCCGCCTTGACGACGATGCCGCCCGTCGAGCTGAACGGGTAGCGGCCGAACACGCCGTTCTCGAAGTCGGTGACCTCGGCGGTCTGGTCGTGGAACGTCTTCGCGTCCTCCGGCTTGATCGCCATCGCGTGGTCGGTGGCGGTCAGGTTGGGGATGCCGGCCTTCGTCCGCCCCTTGAGGACGTCGTACTTGCCGATCGCCACCATGGCCAGCTCGCTGGCCATCGGGCTGCGCATGACCCAGTGCGTGGTGGTCCAGCCGTGCCGGGTCCGCGTGCCGCGCAGGTCGCCGTTGGCGAGCGTGGTGAGGCCCTGGGGCGCCGTCAGGGTGAACGTGTACGTCGCCTTGTCGGTCGGGTGGTCGTTCACCGGGTAGACGGTCGCGGCGCCGAACGGCTGGTTGAGCATGACCCCGCCGTCCGCCGTCGGGACCCAGCCGGACGTGCCCAGCGTCGCGTCGTTGATCGTCTGCGGGACGCCGGAGTACGCGACCGTCACCGTGAAGTGCCGGTGCTTCCGCAGGCCCTTGCGCGGCGTGATGACGAGCTCCTGCGCGCCGGTCCGCGTGAAGGACGCCTTGTGCCCGTCCACCCGCAGCGAGGAGATCTTCAGCGGGCCGAGGAAGTCCAGGTTGAACCGGGACAGGTTCTGCGTCGCCGTTGCCTTGATCTTGGTGACGGCCTGGATCCCCTTGGTGGCGGGGTCGTACTTCAGGCCGATGTCGTAGTGGGCGACGTCGTATCCGCCGTTGCCCATGTCGGGGAAGTAGGGGTCGCCCGCGCCGGGCGCGCCGGGGGTGAACCGCGCGGCGGCGGCGCCCGCGGGCGCCGCCGTCACCGCGAGGCTCGCGGCGACGCCAAGCGACACGGCGGCCAGTGCTCGTGGAGTTCTGCTCATCGGCCTCGTCCTCGGATCATCGGTAAGCCGTCACAACCGTGATCAAGACTTTCTCGTGATCCGGGCCCGTGCAAGCGCGATTTGGTCTCGAATTCGCTCGGAGCAGGTTAATTTGTGGCCGGATCCGGCAGCCGGCCGGTCACTTCGCCGGGCGGCCCTTCCGGTAGAGCCAGTCGTCGAAGAACTCGTCGAGGTCCTTGCCGGACTCCTTCTTCGCCAGCGCGATGAACTGCTCGGTCGTCCCGCCGGAGTACGCGCGCTGCTTCGTCCACGCCTTCAGGATCTTGTAGAAGACGTCCTCGCCGACCCGGTTGCGCAGCGCCACGAGGGTCATCCCGCCCCGGTCGTACACCGAGCGGCCGAACATCTTCTTGCGACCCGGGTTGCCGGGCGGGACGTTCCACAGCTCGCCGGCGCCGAGGCCCTCGTACGCCTCGTCGAAGTGCTCCTGGACGGTCTGCCCGCCGCTCTTCTCGTCCCACAGCCACTCGGCGTAGGTGGCGAAGCCCTCGTTCAGCCAGATGTCCTTCCAGCGGGTGACGCTGACGCTGTCGCCGAACCACTGGTGCGCCAGCTCGTGCGCGACGATGGTCGGCTGCAGGCCGAACGCCCCGTACACCGGGCGGGTCTGCGTCTCCAGCGCGAAGCCGACGTCGGCGTTGTCGATCAGCCCGCCGGCGGAGGAGAACGGGTAGGGGCCGAACAGCTTCGACCACTCCTCGATGATGTCGCCGTTCAGCTTGTGGAACTGGTCGAGGCTCACGCCGGGCAGCGTCGGGTCGACCGCGGTGATGACCGGGATGCCGCTCGGCGTCTTGCCCGTCCGCACCCCGAACCGGCCGACGTCCACGGTCGCCAGGTACGTGGCCATCGGCTTCTTCACCCGCCACTTCGACGTCGTCATGGCGCGCCGGACGCCGGCGTGCGGGGACGTGCGGCGCCACGCGACCGGTTCGATGCCCGGACCGCCGCCCGCGCCGGGAGCGGCCGGCGGGACGGGCGCCCCGCCCGTCCCCTCCGGCGGCGTCTCCGGCTCCCCGTTGGCGATCACCGTGAGACCCTGCGGCACCGTGATCTCGAAGTCGAACGTGGCCTTGTCGCTCGGGTGGTCGTTGCTCGGGAACCAGGTGTGCGCGCCGCTCGGCTGGCACGCGATGAACACGCCGTCGGGCGTGCGGATCCAGCCGTAGGTGCCGAGCACCGGGTCCGACACCGGCTTCGGCGTCCCCGAGTACTCGACCACCGTGGTGAACTTCGCCCCCTTCTCCAGGGGCTCGGCCGGGGTGACCTCCAGCTCGTCGCCGCCGCGCTGCTGCCGCGCGGGCGCCCCGTCCACCTTGATGGACGCGACGTCCAGGCCGGTCAGGTCGAGGTTGAAGCGGGCGAGGCGCTCGGTGGCGGTCGCGGTGATCGTCGCGGTGCCGTCGAGCTGCTTCGCCCCGTTCGGGTCGATGGTGAGCTTCAGCCCGTAGTGCTGGACGTCGTAGCCGCCGTTGCCGTCGCCCGGCACGTAGTCGTCGCCCGCGGTCGTCGGCCCGGCCGGACCGGTCGCGGCGCCCCCCGGCGATCCGCTGGACGCGCCCGGGTCGTCGTCATCGCCGCCGAGCGACACCTGGCAGGCCGCGGTCAGCGACCCCGCGAGGGCGAGGGCGGCCAGCCCCGCGGTACCGCGGACGGCCCGGGACCCGTGAGGGCGGGGACTGGGGGAGTTTCCGGCCGTATGCACCCGCCCAGCCTGCCCGCACCACGGCCCGCCGGGCAACTCGGCCGCCCGCGCGCCCCGTCAGTTGAAGCCCCGTCAGTTGAAGTCGTACGGGTTGGGCTGGCCGGAGTGGACCTTGACGACGACCGTGTGCGCCACCTTGCAGTGGAGGGCCTGCTTACGCGGGTCGAACAGGATCCACAGGATGTCGATGAGGCCGATGCAGCCGCAGATCCCGCCGAGGACGCTGTAGAACGCCGAACGCCCCAGCGCCTGGCCGTTGCTGATCGCCTGCCCGTCCTCGTCGCGGACGACGCGGATGCCCAGCAGCATCTTGCCGAGCGTCTGCCCCCACTTGGCGTGCATCAGCCAGAAGTAGAGGAACGCGATGACGACGCTGACGGCGTTCGTCCCGACCTGGGCGCCGTTGTAGAACGACGTGCCGGGCTCCGGGTTGACGACGCGGTCCCAGTTGATGAACGGGATCGAGATGAGGCCCGCCACGATCCCGACGATGATCAGGTCGAGGATGCCGGCGCCGAGCCGCGCCCACCGGCTGGCGAGTTCGGCCTGCGGGCCGCCGTAGCCCGCCCCGCCGTACCCCGGCACGCCCCCGTAACCGGGCTGGCCGCCGTAGGGCTGCTGACCGTAGGACTGATCGCCGTACGGCTGCTGCCCGTACGGCTCCTGCCCATAGGGTTGCTGGCCCCCGTACGGTTGCTGGCTTCCGTAGGGCTGCTGGCTTCCGTAGGGCTGCTGCGAGCCGTAGGGCTGCTCCCCGTACGGCTGCTGCCCGCCCTGGGGCTGCTGCTGCCCGTACGGCTGCTGCTCGCCGTAGCGGGGCAGGCCGCCGTACGGCGAGCCCTCGTGCGGTCCCGGCCGTCCGGGCTCCTCGTGTCCATGCGGCCGGTTCTCCTCCGGCCCTTCCCCGGACGCGGGGTCTCTCGGCGGTTGCGTCATGTCGTCAGCGTGGCCGCGCTACCGCCGTCCAAACATCGCCGCGTCCGGGATCGTCCGAAATGTTCACCTGAGGGTGATCAAATCCTGCCGATCACAGGGGGCCGGGGCCGTTCGCCTGGTGCGGGGCGGGCGTCCGGGCGTACGGGTTCGGCGTCCACGGGGACGCCTTCATCACCACCGTGCCGGCGACCTTGTCGTGCAGCGCCTGGCGCCGCTCGTCCCACAGGATCCAGGCGTTGTCGATCAGGCCGACGAGACCGAGGATCCCCGCGGCGGGCGTCAGGAAGTTGAGCACCACGGTGACGATCGTGATCGCGTAGACGAACGCCTGCCGCCCGAACGCCTGGCCCCACGTCACCGCCGACTGGTCGGACGCCTTCACCACCCGGATGCCGAACGCCTTCTTGCCGAGCGTCTGCCCGAACTTGGCGTGCAGGACGGTGAAGTACGCGAAGCCCAGCACGAAGACGATCGCGTACCCGACCAGCAGCACCGGGATGTTGTAGAGGTCGAGCGGGTCGGTGACCGGCTCACCGGACTCGATGGACTCCTGCATCTTGTCCCAGCGGATGGAGATCAGGGCCGCGGGGACGGCCGCGATGCTGAGGATGACGCTGTCCAAAATCCCCGCGCCGAGCCGGGCGAGGCGTCCGGCCGGTCCGTCCTGGGGGCCGCCGGGCGCGCCGTAGCCGGGCAGGGGCGGGGCCTTGGGCAGCGGCTGGCCGTACTGGGGCGGGCCCGGCCGGCCGTATCCGGCCGCAGGAGGAGGCGGAGCCGCACCGGGCTGGGAGCCGTACGTCCCTTGGTAGGGCGGCGGCCGCTCGGACGAGGGCGGCGCCTCCGGGGCGGGCTCGGATCGGGGGCCCGTCGGGTCGCCGTCCGGGGGCCGGGGGTTCTCAGGGGGTTCGCTCATGCCCCCACAGTGTGCCCTCTACCGGCCACGATCGGGTCACCGGGAAACGCCCGGCCCGGCTCCTCCGCTACGGGAGCCGGACCGGACCCCCGAGTCCCGGGGCGGGCGTCACAGGTTCCCGCGGCGCGCCTGCTCCCGCTCGATCGCCTCGAACAGCGCCTTGAAGTTGCCCTTGCCGAAGCCCAGCGAGCCGTGCCGCTCGATCAGCTCGAAGAACACGGTCGGACGGTCCTGGACCGGCTTGGTGAAGATCTGCAGCAGGTAGCCGTCCTCGTCCCGGTCGACCAGGATGCGGCGCTTCTGCAGCTCCTCGATCGGCACGCGGACCTCGCCGATGCGCGCCCGCAGTTCGGCGTCCTCGTAGTAGGAGTCGGGGGTGTCGAGGAACTCCACCCCGGCCGCGCGCATCCGGTCGACCGAGGCCAGGATGTCGCCCGTGGCGAGCGCGATGTGCTGCACGCCCGGCCCGCCGTAGAACTCCAGGTACTCGTCGATCTGCGACTTGCGCTTGCTCTCCGCGGGCTCGTTCAGCGGGAACTTCACCTTGCGGGTGCCGTCCGCGACGACCTTGGACATCAGCGCCGAGTACTCGGTCGCGATGTCGTCGCCGATGAACTCCGCCATGTCGGTGAAGCCCATGACGCGGTGGTAGAAGTCGGCCCACTCGTCCATGCGCTCGACGTTGCCGACGCAGTGGTCGATCGCCTGGAAGTAGCGGTCGCCCGGCTCCACGATCGGGTCGGCCGGCGCGAACCCTGGCAGGTAGGGGCCGGTGTAGTTCGAGCGGTCGACCAGTGAGTGCCGCGTCTCGCCGTAGGTCGCGATCGCCGCGACGGTCACCTTGCCGTGGTCGTCCTCCAGGACGTGCGGCTCCTCCAGGCCCGTGGCGCCCTTCGCGAGCGCGTGCCGGTAGGCGTGCTCCACGTCCGGGACCTCGATCGCGAGGTCGACGACCCCGTCGCCGTGCTCGGCGATGTGCCGGCCGATCTCCGTGCCCGCCTTCACCGGGCCGCGGAACACGAACCGGGCGCTTCCGGACTCCAGCACGTGCACCGCCTCGTCGGGGCTGCCGTTCTCCGGGCCCTTGTAGGCGACCCGGCGCATCCCGAACGCGGTCGAGTAGTAGTGGGCGGCCTGTTTGGCGTTGCCGACGGCGAAGACGACGGCGTCCATACCCTTGACCGGAAACTCATCCATGCTCACCAATCTCGACATGCGGCTACAAGGTGCGCAAGGGTCGCCTGAATCGCTGGACAAACTGTACAGTGAAACGCGGTTCTTGCCGGTATTTCTGTACATGGTGACCACGGTCACGGGAGGCGGCGTGGCGATCGACGACCTGGACGCACGGCTGATCGAGATGTTCACCGCCGAACCGCGGGTCGGCGTGCTGGAGGCGTCCCGCCGGCTCGGCGTCGCCCGCGGCACCGTCCAGGCGCGGCTCGACCGGCTGGCCAGGGACGGCGTCGTCGCCGGCTTCGGCCCGGAGATCGACCCGGCCGCCCTCGGCTACGGCGTGACCGCGTTCGTCACCCTGCAGCTGCGCCAGGCGGGCGGCCACGACCCGGTCGCCGCGCGGCTCGCCCAGGTCCCCGAGGTGATCGAAGCGCACACCATCACCGGCCCCGGCGACATGCTGTGCCGCGTCGTGGCCCGCAGCAACACCGACCTGCAGCGCGTCATCGACGTCATCGTGGACGTGGCGGGCGTCGAGCGCGCCTCCTCGGTCATCTCCCTGGCCACCCAGGTCCCCTACCGCACCCTCCCCCTGGTCCGCGCCGCCGCCGAAAGAGAGAAAGCCGAAGAAGACCAATGAGCGGTGCCGCCGCGCGGATCGTGCCCGGGGCTCCTCGGCCGCCGTGCAGGCAAGCCGTGCAGGCAAGCGAAGTCGAGCCTCCGGCGCGTATCGCGCCGGAGGCTCGCCGATCACTGATGAGGGGCTCTGACGAGCCTTCACTCGCACGCGTGCAGCGCTAGAGGCTCGTGGAGTCGGAGCCCTCGGGACAGGGCCGCTGGACCGGGGTCAGGCGGCTCCGTAAGGGGTCGCGTCGAGGATCTCGACCGTCATGGAGCGGCCGTTGGGCAGGGTGTAGGTGGCCTTGTCGCCGACCTTCTTGCCGTCGATGGCGGAGCCGAGGGGCGACTTCGGCGAGTAGACGTCGATGGGGGCGCCGACCTCCTCGCGGGAGGCGAGCAGGAACGTGACCTCCTCATCGTCCCCCTCGAACGAGACCGTGACGGTCATGCCGGGGCCGACGACGCCCTCGGTGCGCGGAGCCTCCCCGACGCGCGCGTTCTCCAGGATGCTCTGGAGCTGGAGGATCCGGCCCTCGATCTTGCCCTGTTCCTCCTTGGCCGCGTGGTAGCCGCCGTTCTCGCGCAGGTCGCCCTCCTCCCGCGCCGCCTCGATCTTCTGAGCGATCTCGATGCGGCCCGGGCCCGACAGGTGGTCCAGCTCAGCCTTGAGCCGGTCGTACGCCTCCTGGGTGAGCCAGGTGACGTTGTCAGCGCGGGTCTCGGTCACGGGTACTCCTCATCCACATGTTGCGATCCTCACCCGCCCACGCGGGTGGGTGTCACATCGACATGAAGTGCGGCCGGGTGAAACCTCTAGCCTATCCGGTGTGTGCGGGTAAAGGTTCCCTGAACTCGGCGTCCGCAATCCGCCAATCGTTGTTCGCCGTTCACCCGGCATACCGTCCCGCGGAGGGTTCAGCCCGTGCGGCAGTCGCGGATCCGGGCTCCGGTGGCCCGCCGCGGCGTCGCCAGGGTCTCCGTCCCCTTGACGCTGGACTTCCCGGCCGGCACTGAGACCTCCTTCTGCGCAAGGATCGCGAAGTCGGTGTCGTACGCGTCCACCGTGCAGCGGACTTCGTCGTCCGTCCCCTTGGCGACCGTGTAGTTGATCGTCACCGAGGTGTCGGTGATGTCGTAGGACACGGTCTGCGGGACGATCCCCGGAGTCTGCCCGGTGTACGCGGCGAGAATCCCGATGCCGCCCGCCAGCAGCGCCGCCAGCGAGCCGGCGACCACCATCCCGAGCCTGCCCCGCCGGGGTTCGGCGGGCGCCGCTGGTTTCGACACGCTCGTCGTCATGGCGGGGAATCTCCGTGCGGTGTGCGGACGTTGTCAGGGACAATTCTCGTCTGTGCCGGCGCATGCCTCGAACCGGGGGGCGCCAAAGGAAAGAGTCCCGAGAGGAAGATCCGTGTCCGAGGTCATCGACGGTACGACGCTCGACCGGCCGTGCGGCGGCGGAGCCGAGCCGCTGCGGCTCATGGCGGTGCACGCCCACCCCGACGACGAGTCCAGCAAGGGCGCGGCCACGATGGCGAAGTACGTGGCGGACGGCGTCGAGGTCCTCGTCGTCACCTGCACGGGCGGCGAGCGCGGCGACATCCTGAACCCCGCGATGGACCGGCCGGAGATCAAGGCCGACATCGGCAAGGTCCGCCAGGAGGAGATGGCGCGGGCCCGCGAGATCCTCGGCGTCCGGCAGCGCTGGCTCGGCTTCGTCGACTCCGGCTTCCCCGAGGGCGACCCGCCGCCGCCCCTGCCGGAGGGCTGCTTCGCGCTGGAGCCGCTGGAGACCGCCGCCGAGCCGCTGGTGCGCGCCGTCCGCGACTTCCGCCCGCACGTGATGCTCACCTACGACGAGAAGGGCGGGTACCCCCACCCCGACCACGTGAAGTGCCACGAGGTGTCGGTGGAGGCGTTCGAGGCCGCGGGCGACCCGGAGCGCTACCCAGGCGCGGGCGAGCCCTGGCAGCCGCTCAAGCTCTACTACCACATGACGTTCAGCAAGGACCGCATCCTCGCGCTGCACACGGCGATGGAGAAGGCCGGCCTTGAGTCGCCCTACGGCGACTGGATGAAGCGCTTCGAGGACGACGACGGCACGCGCGCCAAGTGGGACGTGACCACCCGCGTCCCGTGCGCCGACCATTTCGAGACCAGGGACCGCGCCCTCCTCGCCCACGCCACGCAGATCGACCCCAACGGGTTCTGGTTCGTCGTCCCGCTGGACATCCAGCGTGAGGCATGGCCGACCGAGGACTACCATTTGGCCAGGTCCCTCGTCGACACCGAGGTGCCGGAGGACGACCTGTTCGCCGGCATCCGGGAGAAGGTGTGTCTGTGATGCCGCCCCTCTACGCCATGCCGCTGAACGACGACACGGTCACTCCCGGCGTCCTCGGCTTCATGGTCTTCCTCGCCCTCCTGGCCGCGACCGTCTTCCTGATCCGCTCGATGACCAAGCAGATGAAGAAGATCCAGGCCCCCCGCGAGGAGGACCTGAAGCAGCAGGAGTGGGAGCGCGAGCAGGAGGCCGAGCGCGCCGCGCGGGCGAAGGGCCCCGCCGGCGACGCCTGACGGCGGCCGGTTCGATCGGGCCGCGCCCGGGGAGGACCCTCCTCGTGCGCGCGAACTTCGAGGACGCCTACCGGGAGCTCGCCCCGGCCGCGGCCCGGCTGCTCGGCCTGCTGAGCCTGCCGCCCGCCGACGAGATCGGCCCGGCCGCGGCCGCCGCCCTCGCCGGCGTGCCCGAGGCCGAGGCCCGCGAGCTGCTGGCGGCGCTGACCGAGCGCGGCCTCGTCACCGCGTCCGGTGACCGCTTCAGCCTGCCCGGCGACGTCCGCGACGAAGTGCGGGGACGGGTCGGCCAGGACGAGGCCGAGGCCGCGCTCCGCCGCCTGCTCGACCACACCCTCACCCCCGCGACCGCCGGCGACGATCCCCAGGGCGCGGCCCTCCTCGACCGCGAACGCTGGGCCGAAGCCGCAGAGGTCATGCAGGAGCGCCTCGACCGGGCGGAACAGGACGGCGACCCGCACGCCATCCTGGTGGCCCGCCACGACCTCGCCCGCGCCCTCGTCAAAACGGGCGCCCTGGACCGCGCCATCGACCTGCTCGGCCCGCTCCCGGAAGAATTCGCCGCCCTCCCCGACCCCGACCACCGCAACCGGGCCCGCGCCCTGACCACCCTGGGCGAGGCATATCTGCGCGCACGCCGCCCCGTGGCAGCCACCAACTTCTTCGGCCAAGCGCTGGAGATCCTGCGCAAGCACGGCACACCCCGCGAACAGGCGGCCATGTTCGTCCACATCGCCGACGCCGCCCACCAGCGAGCCGACCACGCCGCAGAGACCGCCGCACTGATTCAGGCGCTGTTGACCCAGGGGGGCGACCCCCTGGAACCCCCGCCGCGAGCCGGTCGATCCTCGCGCCGCGGTGCTGGTGGGTCGTGACCGTGCGGGTGTGCGGCGGGCGCTGCGGTCGCCCGGCTCGGCGGGTCGTGCGGCCTTCGGGCGCTGGGCGCCCTGCGGCCGCCCGACCCGTGGGCTGCTGACCCAGGGTTAGATCTTGCGGTGGTTCCAGCTGACTATGCGGTCGGGCTCCATGACGATGAGGACGCGCTTGGCGAGGGCCTGCTCGATGCCCTCGGCGATCACCGGGTCGACCGGCTCGCCGATCTCCGGGACGGGGAGGCCCGCCATCCGGGAGCCGACCACCATGCCGACCAGGCTGCGCTGCTTCGGGTCCTCGATGACGAGGCCGCGGCCGTACAGCGCGACGCCGCGCAGCTCGCCGTACTCGACGCCGTCCTCGACCAGGCAGGTCATGGTCGGGTTGCGGCGCAGGTTCAGCACCTTCTGCGACGCCTTGTACGTGGTGAAGGCGATCTTGCCGTCGAGCAGCGCGTAGAACATCGTGACGAGGTGGGGGGCGCCGTCCTTCCCGATGGTGGCGACCTGCACCTTGTAGTTGTCCGCGAGGTAGGACGCCACCTCGTCCGGCGTCATCTTGATCTGGTCGCGCTTGCTGCCGGCCAACGGGGCCTCCCTGGTTCGCCTGTATCGCGCACAGAATAACCAAGCGCTTGCACGGCACCGCCGCCAGGCACCATGGGGGGATGTCGGTTCGCGATCTGATCGTCCTCGGGTCCGCCAGCGCGGTGCCCACGAAGGCCCGCAACCACAACGGCTACCTGCTGCGCTGGGACGGCCGCGGCGTGCTGTTCGACCCGGGCGAGGGGACGCAGCGGCAGATGTCGCGGGCCGGGGTCTCCGCGAACGACGTGACCTGGATCTGCGTGACGCACTTCCACGGCGACCACTGCCTCGGCGTGCCCGGAGTCGTCCAGCGGATCGCCCGCGACGGCGTCGAGCACCCGGTGGACGCGGCGTTCCCGGCGAGCGGGCGGCGGTACTGGGAGCGGCTGCGGCACGCCGCCGTGTTCCGCGACACCGACGTGGTCCGCGAGCGCCCGGTCTCCGGCGACCGGATGGCGCTCGACACCGGGGACGCCCCGTTCACCCTGGTCGCGCGGCGGCTGTCGCACCCGGTCGAGGCGTACGGGTACCGGCTGGAGGAACCGGACGGGCGCACCATGCTGCCCGCCGAGCTCGCCGCGCGGGGCGTCCGGGGGCCGATGATCCGGCGGCTCCAGGAGGAGGGCCGCGTCACCGCACCGGACGGCCGCACGGTGACCCTCGACGAGTGCAGCGTGCCCCGTCCAGGGCAGAAGGTCGCCTTCGTCATGGACACCCGGCTCTGCGACGGCGTCCGTGAACTGGCCGACGGCGTGGACATGCTCGTCATCGAATCCACGTTCCTGCACGAGGACGCGGATCTGGCGGCCGAGTACGGGCACCTGACGGCGGCGCAGGCGGGCGCGGTCGCGGCGGAGGCGCGCGTCCGGCATCTGGTCCTCACGCACTTCTCCGAGCGGTACCCCGCCGAGGACGAGCACCGCTACCTGGACGAGGCGTCCGCCGCGTTCGGCGGCGAGATCACCCTCGTCCACGACCTCGACCGGATCCCCATGCCGCCGCGCCGCCTAACCGGGGCGAAACGGGGGGAGGATTGACGGCATGGCTGACGAGTGCGATGTCGTGGTGATCGGGACGGGCCCAGGGGGAGAGGACGCCGCGGGGAGGCTGGCGGAGGCCGGCCTGTCGGTCGTCGCCGTGGAGTCCCGGCTGGTCGGCGGCGAATGCCCCTACTACGCGTGCGTCCCCACCAAGATGATGGTGCGCGCGGCGGGGATGGTCGAAGAGGCCCGCCGCATCCCCGGGATGGCGGGCAAGGCGACCGTGGACGCCGACTGGGCGCCGGTCGCGGCCCGCATCAGGGACGAGGCGACCGACTCGTGGGACGACAAGGTCGCCGCCGACCGCCTCACCGGCAAGGGCGTCCGGCTGGTCCGGGGCGAGGGCCGCATCACCGCCCCCGGCGAGGTCGCGGTGAACGGCCAGGTCTTCCGCGCCCGCCGGGGCATCCTCCTCAATACCGGAACAGCGCCGACGGCCCCGCCCATCGACGGCCTCGCCGGCACCCCGTACTGGACGAACCGGGAGGCCGTCAAGGCCACCGAGGTCCCCGCCTCGCTCCTCGTCCTCGGCGGCGGCGTGGTCGGCGCGGAGATGGCGCAGGTCTTCTCCCGCTTCGGCAGCCGCGTCACCGTCGTCGAGGCCGCCGACCGCCTCCTCATGAACGAGGAGCCGGAGTCGAGCGCCCTGATCCAGAAGGTCTTCGAACGCGAGGGCATCGGCGTCCGCACCGGCGTGAACGTGACCGGTGTCCGCCACGACGGCGGCGAGTTCACCATGCGCCTCGGCGACGAGTCGCTCTCCGCCGACCGCCTCCTGGTCGCGACCGGGCGCCGCCCCAACCTGAAGGGCCTCGGCCTCGACCGCGTCGGCCTGGACGAGAACGCCCGCAGCCTCTCCGTCGACGGCCACATGCGCGCCGCCGACGGCGTGTGGGCGATCGGCGACATCACCGGAATGGGCGCGTTCACGCACGTCTCCATGTACCAGGCCGCCATCGCCGCCCGCGACATCCTCGGCGAGGAGGGCCCGCCCGCCGCCTACCGCGCCGTTCCCCGCGTCACCTTCACCGACCCCGAGATCGCGTCCGTGGGCCTCACCGAAGCGCAGGCCCGCGACCAGAACCTCCCCGTCCGCACCGGCATGTCGCAGATCCCCGACTCGGCCCGCGGCTGGATCCACAAGGCCGGCAACGACGGCTTCATCAAGCTGGTCGAGAACGCCGAATGGGGCACCCTGGTCGGCGCCACCGCCGTCGGCCCGTCCGCCGGCGAAGTCCTCGGCTTCCTCGCCGTCGCCGTCCACACCGAGACCCCGACCGCCGCCCTGCGCGACATGATCTACGCCTACCCCACTTTCCACCGCGCCATAGAACCCGCCCTCGCCGACCTGTCCGAGTAGTGGCGGCTCAGGGGGAGTGATGCGGCGGCCCCATCGGGCAGGATCGGGTGCATGAACCGGCTCAAGGACGCGACAAGCCCGTACCTGCTCCAGCACGCCGGGAACCCGGTGGACTGGTGGGAGTGGAGTGACGAGGCTTTCGCCGAGGCGCGGCGGCGAGATGTCCCCGTTCTCCTTTCCGTCGGATATGCCGCCTGCCACTGGTGCCACGTGATGGCTCACCAGTCCTTTGAGGACGAAGAGACCGCGCGGGTCATGAACGAGCTGTTCGTGAACATCAAGGTGGACCGGGAGGAGCGGCCGGACATCGACGCCGTCTACATGGAGGCGACCCAGGCCATGACGGGCCAGGGCGGGTGGCCGATGACGGTGTTCATGACCCCGGACGGGCATCCGTTCTACTGCGGGACGTACTTTCCGCGCACGCAGTTCCAGGCGCTGCTGCAGGCCGTCCACAAGGCGTGGACGGAGCAGCGCGACGAGGTGGTCGGGCAGGGGCAGCAGGTCGTCACCGCGCTCACCTCGCGGGGGTCGGGGCTGGCCGGGGCGCAGGCGCCCGGTGAGGAACTGCTCGCCCACGCGGTGAAGGTGCTCGCCGCGTCGTACGACAAGGCGCGCGGCGGGTTCGGGGGCGCCCCCAAGTTCCCGCCGTCCATGGCGCTGGAGTTCCTGCTGCGCCACCATGCGCGGACGGGCGACGAGGAGTCGCTCGCCATGGCGTCGCACACCCTGGAGGCGATGGCCCGGGGCGGGATGTACGACCAGCTCGGCGGCGGGTTCGCGCGGTACTCCGTGGACGCGCAGTGGGTCGTCCCGCACTTCGAGAAGATGCTCTACGACAACGCGCTGCTGGCGCGGGTCTACGCGCACTGGTGGCGGCTCACCGGGACGCCGTTCGCGCGGCGGATCGCGCTGGAGACGTGCGACTGGATGCTCCGCGACCTGCGCACCGACCAGGGCGGGCTCGCGTCGGCGCTGGACGCCGACAGCGAGGGCGTCGAGGGCAAGTACTACGTGTGGACGCCGGAGCAGCTCCGCGAGGTGCTCGGCGAGGACGACGGCGCGTTCGCGGAGGACCTGTTCGAGGTCGCGGGGACGTTCGAGCACGGGACCTCGGTCCTGCAGCTCCTGAGCGACCCGGACGACGCCGAACGGTACGAGCGCGTGCGGACGGCCCTGCTGTCGGCGCGCGCTCACCGGGTTCCCCCCGCCCGGGACGACAAGGTCGTGGCGGCGTGGAACGGGCTCGCGATCGCCGCGCTGGCCGAGTGCGGCGCGCTGTTCGACCGGCCGGACCTCGTCCGGGCGGCCGAGGAGGTGGCACGGCTCCTGGTGGACGTGCACGAGCGCGGCGGGCGGCTCACCCGGACGTCCAAGGACGGCGTCGCGGGCGCCAACGCCGGCGTCCTGGAGGACTACGCCGACGTGGCCGAGGGCCTGATCGCCCTGCACGGCGTCACGGGGGACCCCCGGCACGTGCGGCTGGCCGGCGAGCTGCTGAACACCGTCCTCGAACGGTTCGCGGACGGTTCGGGCGGCTTCTACGACACCGCCGACGACGCGGAGCGGCTGTTCCGGCGCCCGCAGGACCCGACCGACAACGCGACCCCGTCCGGGCAGTTCGCGGCGGCCGGGGCGCTGCTGTCGTTCGCGGCGCTCACCGGCTCCGACCGGCACCGGCAGGCCGCCGAGGCGGCGCTGGCCCCGGCCGGGGCGCTCGCCCGCGAGCACGCGCGCTTCGCGGGCTGGGGGCTGGCCGTGGCGGAGGCGCACGCGGCGGGCCCGGTGGAGATCGCGGTGATCGGCGACCCGGCCGACGAGCGCACGAAGGCGCTGCACCGCACGGCCCTCATGGCGGCGGCGCCCGGCGCGGTGGTGAGCTCCGGCCCGCCCGGCGCGGGGGGCGTCCCGCTGCTGGAGGGGCGCGGCCTGGTCGGCGGCGCGCCGGCGGCGTACGTGTGCCGCGGGTTCGTGTGCCGGCTGCCGGTGACGACCCCGGCCGACCTCGCTCGTGAACTACGTGGGCAATGACTACGTGGGCAATTGGACTGATAATCCACTTTGTGGCAACGTGACCTTGGTCTCGCTCCGGCTTTGTGTTACCAATGAGTAGCCGAGGTGGAACTGACCGGATGGGGCAGAGCGGGCGAGGGTGCCGGGTGGCGTCCCGGGTATCTGGACGATGGCCGGCCATCTGAGTCATAGTCGTGTGTCAGGACGGTCAGGGCGCAGGGCGACCTTCGAGGAGTGTGGCAGTGGGAAAGCCGAACCGCCGGGTCCTACCAGCGATCATCGGCGTTTCGGTGCTCACGACCCTCGCCGCCGATGTGGCCGTGCTCATCGCGCACGACGACGCCCCCGCGCAGTCCCGGCAGGACGAGAAGCGCGCCCGGTACGTGGCCGCGTCCGGCAGCACGAACCTGACGGTCGCGCCGCTCGGCAAGCGGCTTTCCCCGCACGTCCTGGTGGCGGCCCCGCAGTCGCTGCCCGCGGACGTCGTGCAGAAGATCCGCGGCGCCAAGGGCGTGCAGGGCGTCGAGGTCGTGGACGCCGTGCAGGGGATGGTCGCGGGCAAGCGGGTCGGCCTGATGGGCGTGAACCCGTCCACGTTCCGCAACTACACGCCGAAGCCGACGGCCAAGTCCGACGCGCTCTGGCGCAACGTGGCGTCCGGCGACGTGGCGATCTCGTTCACGATGGGCAGCGACGGCGGCGTCGAGCTCGGCAGCCGGGTGCCCGTGGGCGGCAAGCGGCACCAGTCGCAGCTGCGCGTCGGCGCCTACGCGACGATGGGCATCAGCGACGTCGACGCGGTCATCTCGCACGCCACCGCGCAGGCCCTCGGGATGCCGAGCGGCAACGCGATGCTGATCAGCGTCCCGAAGACCAAGCCGAAGACGTTCATCAAGAAGCTCCGCAAGGTCCTGCCGAAGCAGGCGAAGGCCGTCGCGGTCAACCCGGAGATCGACTTCCCGAAGTCGTCCGCCTCCAACGGCCAGGTCATGACCGCGCAGCAGGTGCGGACGGTCATCAAGGCGGCGTACACGCGGCTCGGCTGGCCGTACGTGTGGGGCGGCGAGTCGGAGGCCGAGGGCGGCTACGACTGCTCCGGCCTGATGCAGTTCGCGTTCGCCAAGGCCGGCATCAGGCTGCCGCGCGTCGCCGCCGACCAGGCCCGCGCCGGCTGGGTGATCCCGTACAGCAAGGCCGAGCCGGGCGACATGCTCATCTGGGCGAACGACCCGACCGCCCCCGGCTACATCTCGCACATCGCCCTCTACCTGGGCGACGGCAAGATGATCGCCGCACCGCGCCGGGGCACGGTGGTCCAGGTCCAGAACGTCTACACCCGCAACATGCGCGGCGCGGTCCGGGTGAACCCCAAGGCAGCCGCCAAACTGGCCGCGGCCCTAGGCGGCTGACGACCCACGGGACGACAATTGACCCCTCTTGGACGAGGACAATCCAAACCCTCTTGGACCAAACCCGAGCTATAGCGCGGACCGAAGCGAGCACCACGGGCAGGCACGCGGAGGGCGCTCTAGCGCCCGGAGCGGGCATGCCCGGCGACGCAGGCGACCGCAGCGACGCCACGCACGCCAAAAACAGGCAAGACAGACCGCAACAAAGTCGCGAGGATCGCCTGCGTCGCTGACGGGGGTTCCAGGGGGTCGCCCCCCTGGGCTAGACAGGGCAGCCTCTCCCGAGGAACTCCAAATAGTGGTCCAGTAGGTCCGGTAGTTCTTCGTAGGTGGCCTTGCCGTCCATCAGCCGGTTCATGGCGGCCTGCATGACGCCGAGGACGGCCCAGCCGAACGCCTCGACTTCGGGGTCGTCGGGGGCCCGTCCGGTCCGTTCGCTGATGGCCTCGCTCAGGAGCTCGAAGGTGTTCCGCATGGACTCGAAGGTGCGGGCGCGCAGGGCGGGGACCTCGGCGGTGAGCCGCAGCCGGGTCTTGATGGTCTCCATGTCGGTCGTGAACGCCTGGGGGAGGACCTCCCGCAGCATGGCGCGCAGCGCGTCGATCGCCGAGAGTTCGGCGGGCTGCTCGCGGATGACCTGCGCCATGATCGGGTCGTACTCGTCGGTGACCACGACGTCTTCCTTGGTGGGGAAGTAGCGGAAGAACGTGCTGGGGGAGATCTCCGCGGCGGCGGCGATCTGCTCGACCGTGGTGGCGTCGTACCCCTGCTCGGCGAAGAGCCGGAGGGCGTGGTCCTGGATCGCCCTCCGGGTTCGCAGCTTCTTGCGCTCCCGCAGCGGGAGGCGGGAGAGCCGGTCTTCCAGCCGGTCGACGGCGCGGTCAGGGGACGACGTGCTCATGCGTCGATTCTCGGGCATCGGACGCGGGGGCCGCATCCCCGGCCGCGGGGCGCGGCATGAACAGCCAGAGCAGGGCGGCGGCGGCGAGCGCGGCGGCCCCGCACGCGGCGAGCACCGCGTCCATGCCGTGGACGTAGGCGTCGCGCGCGGACGCGAGCAGCGCGCCGTCGTCCAGCCGGCCGGCGACGCGGACGGCGCCGCCGATGGAGTCGCGGGCGGCGCCGGCGGCGTCGGCGGGCAGCCCCCGGGTGGCGACGCGGTCGCGGTAGACGGCGGCGAGGAGGCTGCCGAGGCCCGCGACGCCGAGCGTGCCGCCGGTCTGGCGGAGGGTCTGGACGAGCCCGGAGCCGCGTCCGGCGCGGTCGGCGGGGAGCGCGGCGAGGACGGCGTCCATCGCCGGGATCATGGTGAGTCCGGAGCCGGCGCCGATGACGACCAGCCACGGGACGGTGGCCGCGTAGCCGTCGCCGGCCGCGGTGAGGGCGCCCCAGCCGAAGCCCGCCGCCAGCACCAGCAGGCCCGCGACGATGACGGGCTTGTGCCCGGTGCGGCCGGCGACCCGGTCGGTGGCGAGCGCGCCGGCCATCAGGCCGAGCAGCATCGGGATCAGCTTGAGCCCGGTGTCGAAGACGTCGCTGCCCTGGACGGCCTCAAGGTACTGCGGGAGGACGAACAGGATCCCGCCGAGCATGAGGTTCGCGGTGATGGCGGCGACCATCGCCCAGGTGAACGCGCCGTCGCGGAACAGCCGCATGTCCAGCATCGGCTCGGCGGCCCGCCGCTCCCAGAGCACGAACGCGGCGAGCAGGACCGCGGCGAGGACGAACATGGCGGTGACGAGGGGGTCGGTCCAGCCGCGTTCGGGCGCTTCGATGACCCCGTACACGAGTGCGACGAGCCCGCCCATCGACAGCGCGGAGCCGGTGAGGTCGACGCGCGGGGCGGCCGGGTCGCGCGTCTCGGGCAGCAGGAACGCGACGGCGAGGCCGCCGAGCACCACGACCGGCACGTTGATCAGGAAGATCGACCCCCACCAGAAGTTCTGCAGCAGCCAGCCGCCGAGGAGCGGGCCGAGCGGGAGGCCGAGCGCGTTGGCGGCCGACCAGACGGCGACGGCGCGGGTGCGCTCCTCCGGCGGGAAGACGGCCGGGAGCATCGACATGGACAGCGGCAGGACGATGGCGGCGCCGAGCCCCATGACGGCGCGGGCGGCGATGACGCCGCCGGTGCCGCCCGCGAGCGCCCCGGCGAGGGAGGCGGCGCCGAAGAGCGCGAGGCCGGCCAGCAGCAGCCGCTTGCGGCCGAGCCGGTCGCCGAGCAGCCCGGCGGGGAGCAGGACGGCCGCGAAGACGACCAGGTACGAGTCGACGATCCACTGCAGCTCGCCGATGCTCGCGTGCAGGTCCTCGGACAGCGTGGTCAGCGCCACGTTGAGGATCGTCATGTCGAACCCGAGCGCCAGCATGCACAGCGAGAGCGCGCCGAGCCCGAGCCAGCGCCGGGTGTGCCCCACCGCCATGACGGTCACCTCCAAATGATTGCGACTATGAAATGAGAGTAACTCTCAAAAGATAGTGCATGTCAAATGCGGTCGAGGCTGGCGTAGTCGGGTGTGGAGCTGTAATTTTGATTACATGACTACGAGCGAAGCGGCCGAGGAGCTGCGCGGCTGGTTCTCCGGGCGGCTTCCGGACGAGTGGTTCGAAGGCCCTCCCGAGGTCGTCCTCGACCGCGAGGAGGCCAGCGTCATCGGCCGGCTCGCCGTCCCGGCCGCCGCCGAGGCGGTGTCGGGCGCGGAGCGGGCCGGGGTGATCGCCGGCCACGTCCAGCGGTTCCGCGAGGAGACCCGCGAGCGGCGCATCGGCATCGCGCGCGAGGCCGAGCAGCGCTTCGGCTACAAGGTCTCCTGGGGCGTCGAGTGCGACGGCGAGCGGGAGATGTTCACCCACCTGTCGGTGCCGGTCATGACCCGGCTGCGGCAGCCCGAGCGCCGCGTCCTGGACACGCTCGTCGACGCCGGGGTCGCGCGCAGCCGCAGCGACGCGCTCGCCTGGTGCGTCCGGCTCGTCGGCAAGAACACCGACGCGTGGCTCGCCGAGCTGCGCACCGCGCTGCGGCACGTCGAACGGGCCCGCGCCGCCGGCCCGAAAGCCTGATCGCCGCGCCGGGCGGGCGGGCCGGAGCAGGCCACCCGCCCCTTCCGGGCCTGGCCGCGCACTACCCTGACCTCACCGAAACGGCGGGAGAAGTGTCGCGGCCGGGCCATAATTGAGCGTCCTCCCGCCAGGGACTGGTCGCTCGAAGGGAAGCCCATATGGGGGTTCGGCGTACGGGAAGACCGCGCATCGCCAAGCCGCGCGGCGGGCGCAGCGAGGGCGCGCGCCGCCGCCCCGCCGAGGGCGGGCGGCTGGTCTCCGCCATCCGGCGCAGCGGTCCGTACGCGGCCGTCCGCGACGTCGTCTACCGGATGTACGAGCGGCGGGTCGAGGCCGACCTGCCGGCCGACGTCATCCCCCGGCACGTCGGCGTGATATTGGACGGGAACCGGCGTTGGGCCAGGTCGATGGGGCTGGCCGACGTCAACTCCGGGCACCAGCGCGGCGCCCAGAAGATCTCCGAGCTGCTGCAGTGGAGCGCGGAGGCGGGGGTCGAGGTCGTCACGCTGTGGCTGCTGTCCACCGACAACCTGAACCGGCCCGCCGGCGAGCTCGAACCGCTGCTGGAGATCATCGAGAACACCGTCCGCAAGCTCGCCGCCGACGGCTGGCACGTCAAGCCCGTCGGCGCCCTCGACCTCCTGCCCGATAAGACCGCCCGTGTCCTGAAAGACGCGGGTGAGGCCACATCCGGCGCTCCCGGCCTGATTGTGAACGTCGCGGTTGGGTATGGAGGTAGGCGTGAGATCGCTGATGCGGTGCGCTCTCTGCTCATCGAGCAGGCGAGCCGGGGCACCAGCATCGAGGAACTCGCCGAGTCCCTCGACGTTGAGCACATCGCCGAGCATCTCTACACGCGCGGCCAGCCGGATCCGGACCTGGTCATCCGTACCTCGGGGGAGCAGCGTCTCTCCGGCTTCATGCTCTGGCAGAGCGCCCACTCGGAGTTCTACTTCTGCGAGGTCCACTGGCCGGACTTCCGCAAGGTCGACTTCCTCCGGGCCATGCGCTCCTACGCCGCGCGGCATCGGCGCTACGGTACCTGACCGTCCCACGCGGACCACCGCCCCCGCGGCGGACCTGCGCGCCACCGGTAGGTTCCCCATAGTCAGGGAGATCGAGTGGCCACATCCTCCCCGCGCCGTTCCGGCACGTCCCGGCACACCTCCGGGACGCAGGTCCCGGGGGTTCCCGGCGGATGCGGGGGGTCGTCCCCCCGCACCGAAGGCGCACGGCGCACGTACGTCCTCGACACCAGCGTCCTGCTCGCCGACCCGGGCGCGCTGACCCGGTTCGCCGAGCACGAGGTCGTACTCCCCATCGTCGTCATCTCCGAGCTGGAGGCCAAGCGCCACCACCCCGAGCTCGGGTACTTCGCCCGTCAGGCGCTGCGCACGCTGGACGACCTGAGGCTGCGGCACGGCCGGCTGGACGAGGCCGTGTCCGTCGAGGGGCCGAACGGCGACCAGGGCGGCACGCTCCGCGTCGAGCTGAACCACTCCGACCCGAGCGTCCTGCCGGACGGGTTCCGGCTCGGCGACAACGACACCCGGATCCTGTCGGTGGCCGGCTGGCTGGCGCACGAGGGCCGGGACGTCGTGCTCGTCTCCAAGGACCTGCCGATGCGGGTGAAGGCGTCCGCGGTCGGGCTCGCCGCGGAGGAGTACCGGGCGGAGCTGGCCGTCGTCGAGTCCGGCTGGACCGGCATGCGCGAGCTGGAGGTGCCCGCCGGGGCCGTCGAGGAGCTGTACGAGAAGGGCTCCGCCGACCTGGAGGAGGCCCGCGACCTGCCCTGCCACACCGGCCTGCGGCTGCTGTCGGAGCGCGGCTCGGCGCTCGGCCGGACGCTGCCGGACAAGTCGGTGCGGCTGGTGCGCGGCGACCGGGAGGTGTTCGGGCTGCGCGGCCGGTCCGCCGAGCAGCGGATCGCGCTGGACCTGCTGATGGACGAGGACGTCGGCATCGTCTCCCTCGGCGGCCGGGCCGGCACGGGCAAGTCGGCGCTCGCGCTGTGCGCGGGGCTGGAGGCCGTCATGGAGCGGCGCCGGCACCGCAAGGTCGTGGTCTTCCGCCCGCTGTACGCGGTCGGCGGGCAGGACCTCGGCTACCTGCCCGGCACGGAGAACGAGAAGATGTCGCCCTGGGCGCAGGCCGTCTACGACACGCTGTCGGCGGTGACGACCCCGGAGGTCATCGAGGAGGTCGTCGACCGCGACATGCTGGAGGTCCTGCCGCTCACGCACATCCGCGGCCGGTCGCTGCACGACGCGTTCGTGATCGTCGACGAGGCGCAGTCGCTGGAGCGCGGCGTGCTGCTGACCGTCCTGTCGCGGATCGGCGCCGGGTCGCGGGTCGTGCTGACCCACGACGTGGCGCAGCGCGACAACCTGCGCGTGGGCCGGCATGACGGCGTCGCGGCGGTGGTGGAACGTTTGAAGGGGCACCCGCTGTTCGCGCACGTGACGCTGACCAGGTCCGAGCGCTCTCCGATCGCCGAGCTCGTCACCGACATGCTCGGCGACGTGGGCGCGTAGCGGGGAGACCGGGGCGCGCGGAGACCCCGGCGGCCTGTGCGGGGCCGCCGGGGTCTCGTGTCTCAGAACACCCCCTGCCATTCCCTACGGAATGTGATCACCAAACCTCGCACCGTAGAGTTGTGATTAAGGTCACAATTGGCCGTCCAATGGCCGGGATCCGCGGCCCTGCCACCGGTTTCGGCGGTCCGGCCGGGGAGTTGACAAGAGTCCCACCGGCCGCATTTGTCTCGTTTCGGTTGCGAAGCGGGCCGCGGGCTCCGGCATTGTGTCTCCTCGTAAGCACCCCCGAGCGGTGCCCGGCCGGAGCGCGGCCCCCCATCACGACGCGCGCCGGACGCGGGCGGCGGCCCGGGCCCGGAGCCGCGCGGCATCACCGCGGACCGCCGGGCCGGGGGTGGAAACAGCTCGTGCGCGTGTCCATGCGCGCGCGACCGTCGGAAGGACCGCCTTGTACGGAGACCATCCCGGGTCCCCTAGGCGAGACGAACGACAGAACTTCGACCTCCCGGCCCCCGTCGCCGACGCGATGGCCGCCTTCGAGCCGCCGTCCCCGCCCCCGGCCCGGGCGCGGACCTCGGCCCCCGCCGCGCCTCCGGCGGTGACCGCGCCGCAGCCGGCCGTGCCGCGGGACGACGCGCCCCACGGGGACGACGTGCGGGTCGCCGGCGCCGACCGCACCCGGGCCGGCGCCCCGGCCGGCGACACCCTCGGCTTCCACGCCGTGCCGCCCGGCCCGATGCGCACCGGCGTCTCCGCCGGCGAGCCGCACGACGAGCCGCACGACGAGATCGTCTCCGCCCGGCGCGGGCCGCAGGGCGCGCCCGGCGGGCGGGGCAAGGGCGGCTCCGGCCGGCGCAAGGGCGGCTCCGGCCGGCGCAACGGCGTGCGGGTCGCCGCGGTCGCCGCCGGCGCGGCGGTCGTCATCGGCGGCGGCGCGGTCGCCGCGTTCGCGCTGACCGGCGGCTCCGGCGACGGCGGCGGCGCGACCGTCCAGCCGACCCGGCAGCTCGCGGACGCCGCCGCGCCCAAGGTCGACCCGAAGGTCCTGGAGCAGCAGCGGCGCCAGCTGGCCCTCGAACGCGCGTCCCGCGCGACCCGCCAGGACGACTCCAAGGGCCCGGCGCTGCGCCCCAAGGGCACGCCGATCCCGACCAAGACGCCGGAGAAGAAGACGGACGGCGGCAGCGGCGGTGGCGGCCCGGTCGGCGACCCGGTGCCGAAGGGCGAGGCGCAGGAGATCGCCAAGAAGCTCATGCCGAGCTTCGGGTTCACCGGCGACGGCGAGTTCGGCTGCCTGGTGAAGCTGTGGGACCGGGAGAGCGGCTGGAACACCCACGCCTCGAACCCGTCGGGCGCCTACGGCATCCCGCAGGCCCTGCCCGGCTCCAAGATGGCGAGCGCCGGCCCCGACTGGCAGAACAACGCCACCACCCAGATCAAGTGGGGCCTCGGCTACATCAAGGACCGCTACAAGACGCCCTGCGGCGGCTGGTCGCACTTCCAGTCGGCGGGCTGGTACTGACACCGGCCGGGCGCGTCCCGGCGCTCACGGGGCCGCTGGGACGCGCCCGGTCGTCAGCCGCGTGCGGGGCGGACGCGCCCTCCCGGGTGCGCCGTCCCGGGCGGGTCAGTCCGAGTTGGTCATCCGGAGCACGTCGAGCGCCGCGTCGAGCTGCTCGGCGGTGAGCTTGCCCTCGTCCACGTAGCCGCGTTCGAGGACGACCTCGCGGATCGTCCTGCGCTCCCTGAGCGCCTGCTTGGCGACCTTCGCCGCCTCCTCGTACCCGATGTAGCGGTTGAGCGGCGTCACGATCGACGGTGAGGACTCGGCGTACTCGCGCATCCGCTCCTCGTCGGCCTCGATGCCGTCCACGCAGCGGTCCGCGAACAGCCGGGACGCGTTCGCCAGCAGGGTGATCGACTCCAGCACGTTGCGGGCCAGCACCGGCAGCATCACGTTCAGCTCGAAGTTGCCGGACGCGCCGCCGAACGCGACCGCCGCGTCGTTCCCGATGACCTGCGCGGCGACCTGCGTCACCGCCTCCGGGATCACCGGGTTCACCTTCCCCGGCATGATCGACGAGCCGGGCTGCAGGTCGGGCAGCCGGATCTCGGCGAGCCCCGCGCGCGGGCCGGACCCCATCCAGCGCAGATCGTTGGCGATCTTGAAGAGGCTCACCGCGACCGTGCGGAGCGCGCCGCTCGCCTCGACCAGGCCGTCCCGCGCGCCCTGCGCCTCGAAGTGGTCGCGGGCCTCGGTCAGCGGCAGCCCGGTGGCCCGCGCGATCTCCGCGATGACGCGGGCCGCGAAGCCCTCCGGCGTGTTGATGCCGGTGCCGACCGCCGTCCCGCCGAGGGGCAGTTCGGCGAGCCGCGGCAGGACGGCCTCCAGCCGCTCCACGCCGTGCCCGACCTGCGCCGCGTAGCCGCCGAACTCCTGGCCGAGCGTCACGGGCGTGGCGTCCATCAGGTGGGTGCGGCCCGACTTCACCGCCGTCGCGAACTCGGCGGCCTTGCGCGCCAGCGCGGCCTCCAGATGCCGCAGCGCGGGGATCAGGTCGTTCAGGACGGCCCCAGTGGCCGCGATGTGGATGGACGACGGGAACACGTCATTGGACGACTGGGAGGCGTTCACGTGGTCGTTGGGGTGCACGGGCCGCCCGAGCCGCTCCTGCGCCAGCGTCGCCACGACCTCGTTCGCGTTCATGTTGGACGACGTCCCGGAACCGGTCTGGAACACGTCGATGGGGAACTGGTCGTTCCACCGGCCGTCGGCGACCTCCCGGGCGGCCTCCGCGATCGCGCCCGCGAGGTCCTTGTCGAGCACGCCCAGCTCGGCGTTGACGGTCGCCGCCGCGGCCTTGATCTGGCCGAGCGCGGCGATGTGCGCGGCCTCCAGCGTCCGCCCGGAGATGGGGAAGTTCTCGACCGCGCGCTGGGTCTGCGCCCGCCACTTGGCCGCCGCCGGCACCCGCACCTCGCCCATGGAGTCGTGCTCGACCCGGAACCCCTGCTCGGACATGGAAGCCTCCCGCTGCGATCGTCGGCCGTCCTTCATGGCAGCCCGTCAGGCGACTCCCGCATTCCCCGGCGTGGGCCTTCTCACTCCCTGCGCCGGCTCACTCCTTGTTGAGCGTGTAGTTCTTGCGCTCTTTCGGCTTGCCGGCCGGTTCCTCCTTGCCGTTGACCCACACGTCGCAGGCGGACGCGTCGTATATCACGGCGTTGAGGCGCGGCTGGTCGTACTGCCGCAGGTCGCCGCTGTGGAGGCTCTCGTCGGTGAGCACGGTGATCGTGTCGCCGGGCACCGAGACGAAGATCCGGCACTGGTCGTTGCGGGCCCGCACGACCAGCGTGCTGGACTCCACGCCGGGCGGCGCGGCCGCCTGGGTGGTCTTCGCCGGGGTGGACGAGGTGGCCGCGGCGGTGGGGGAGGGGCCGGGGCTCTCCCGCATCATGCCGACGATGAGGGCGGTGGCGCCGATCCCGCAGGAGGCGACGGTCGCGCCGATGAGCGCGATCACCGCCATCAGCCGGTACCGGGGCGTCGGCGGGCGGCGGCTGGACCGCGGCCCGGTGAGCGCCCGCTCGAGCCGGTCGACGGCGCGCGCGTGGCTGAGCCGGCGGGTCGGGTTCTTCTCCAGCAGCCCGGTGATGACGGGCGCGAGCGCGCCCGCGTTCTGCGGGGCGGGGGTCGACTCGTTCGCCAGCGCGGACAGCGTCGCCATCACGTTCTCGCGCTCGAACGGCGGGTGCCCCTCCAGCGCGGCGTACAGCGTCGCGCCGAGCGACCACAGGTCGGACCGGGGGGTGGCCTTCTCCCCGGCGGCGACCTCGGGCGCCACGTACGCGGGCGAGCCCATGAAGTGGCCCGTCTTCGTCAGGCTCGCCGAGCCGGACGAGAACGCGAGCCCGAAGTCGGTGAGCACGACCCTGTCGCCGTCCAGCAGCACGTTGCTGGGCTTGAGGTCGCGGTGGATGATCCCCGCCTTGTGGGCGGTGTTGAGAGCGTCCAGCAGAGCGCGGCCGATGTGGGCGACGCGTTCGGGCGGGAGCGGTCCGGAGCGCTCGATGAGCTGCTCGAGGCTGGGCGCCTCGATCATCTCCATCACGATCCAGGGACGGCCCTGTTCGATGACGACGTCGTACACCTCGACGATGGAGTGCGTGCGCAGCTGTGCCGGCGCCCGCGCCTCCCGCAGGGTACGGCGGTAGAAGACCACCCGGTCGTCCTCGGAGAGGTCCTCGGGGAGCCGCAGCTCCTTGATCGCCACCGCGCGATCGAGGAGCTCGTCATGCCCTCTCCAGACGGTGCCGTTGGCGCCCTGACCTATTTCCGAGACCAGCCGGTAGCGCGTCGCTAGAACGAGGCGCTCTGACTGTGACATGGCGGAAAAGATACCGGAGTGGCCAGGCGGTCATCGGGGAGACCTCAGCAGGAACTAAATTTTTGGCCCAATACTGTGACCTACCGACGAGAAACAACCGGGACCGGGCGGCCGGCGGTGTCGCCGGCCGCCTCGCCGGGGGCCCGGCGTCAGCGCCTGCCGATGGTGAGGACGGGGCCGGTGGTGTCGGCGAAGAAGTCCCCGCCCTTGTCGTCGACCACGATGAACGCGGGGAAGTCCTCGACCTCGATCTTCCAGACGGCCTCCATCCCGAGTTCGGGGTATTCGAGGACCTCGACCTTCTTGATGCAGTCCTGGGCGAGGCGGGCGGCGGGGCCGCCGATCGACCCGAGGTAGAAGCCGCCGTGCTCCTTGCAGGCGTCGGTGACCTGCTTGGACCGGTTGCCCTTGGCCAGCATGACCAGCGAGCCGCCCGCGGCCTGGAACTGCTCGACGTAGGAGTCCATCCGCCCGGCCGTCGTCGGCCCGAACGAGCCGGACGCGTAGCCCTCCGGCGTCTTGGCCGGCCCGGCGTAGTAGACGGCGTGGTCGCGCATGTACTGGGGCATCGGCTCGCCGGCGTCCAGCCGCTCCTTGATCTTGGCGTGCGCGATGTCGCGGGCCACGACCAGCGGGCCGGTCAGCGACAGCCGCGTCTTCACCGGGTACTTGGTCAGCTCGGCGCGGATCTCGTCCATCGGCCGGTTCAGGTCGATGCGCACGACCTCGTCGTCCAGGTGCTCGTCGGTGGTGTCGGGCAGGTACTGCGCCGGGTCGGTCTCCAGCCGCTCCAGGAACACGCCCTCCGCCGTGATCTTGGCGAGGGCCTGCCGGTCGGCGCTGCACGACACCGCGATCGCGACCGGGCAGGACGCGCCGTGCCGGGGCAGCCGGATCACCCGCACGTCGTGGCAGAAGTACTTGCCGCCGAACTGCGCGCCGATGCCGAGCTTCTGCGTCAGCTCGAACACCTGGAGCTCCAGCTCCAGGTCGCGGAAGCCGTGCCCGAGCGGGGAGCCCTCGGTCGGCATCGTGTCCAGGTAGTGGGCCGAGGCGTACTTGGCGGTCTTCAGCGCGTACTCGGCGGACGTCCCGCCCACCACGATCGCCAGGTGGTACGGCGGGCACGCGGCGGTGCCCAGCGAGCGGATCTTCTCCTCCAGGAAGGACATCATCCGCTTGGGGTTCAGGACGGCCTTCGTCTCCTGGTAGAGGAACGACTTGTTCGCGCTGCCGCCGCCCTTGGCCATGAACAGGAACTTGTAGGCGTCGCCGGGCGCCGCGTACAGCTCGATCTGCGCGGGCAGGTTGGAGCCGGTGTTCTTCTCGTCCCACATCGTGATGGGAGCCATCTGCGAGTAGCGCAGGTTCAGCTTCGTGTACGCGTCGTACACGCCGCGTGAGATGTGCTCCTCGTCCCTGCCGTCGGTCAGGACGTGCTGGCCGCGCTTGCCCATCACGATCGCGGTGCCGGTGTCCTGGCACATGGGCAGGACGCCGCCGGACGCGATGCCCGCGTTCTTCAGCAGGTCGAGCGCGACGAACCGGTCGTTGGGGGACGCCTCCGGGTCGTCGAGGATCCGGCGCAGCTGCGCCAGGTGCGCCGGGCGGAGCAGGTGCGCGATGTCGCGCATCGCGGTCTCGGTGAGCAGCCGCAGGGCCTCCGGCTCGACCTGCAGGAACGTCCTGCCGTTCGCCTCGAACTCGGACACGCCGTCGGAGGTCAGCAGCCGGTAGTCGGTCTCGTCCGGGCCGAGCGGCAGCAGGTCGGTGTAGGAGAACTCAGGCATCTCAGGCAGATCCTCGCGCGATTCCGATGGGGGCCGCATCACAGGTTACGGGCTGGGGAGGCGCCGGTTCACGTGGGGCGACCCGTGCGCGCAGCCCCACCACCACGCCCGCCGCGACCAGCGCCGCGCCGGCGAGGTCCGCCGGCCCCGGCCGGTCGATGCCGAGCGCGACCGTCGTGACGACCGCGCTGACCGGGATCAGGCCCGCGAACAGCCCGGCCCGGTCGGCGCCGAGCCGCCCGATCGCGTCGTACCAGAGCAGGAACGCGATGGTGGTGACGACCGCGGACAGGTAGGCGAAGCCGGCCAGCTCGCCCGCGGTGGGGGTGCGCAGCACCCCCGCCCCGTCCGCGGCGACGCCGAGGACCAGGAGCATGGGGGCCGCCAGCGCGGCGGAGTAGGCCGACACCCGGAGCGGGCCGAGCCGGGGCAGCAGCGGGACGGCGAGCAGCGAGAAGCACACCTCCCCGGCCAGCGCGCCGAGCGAGAACAGCAGCCCGCGGAAACTCCCGCCGCCGAGCCCGTTGGCCAGCGCCGCGCCGGACGCGACCACGCAGGCCGAGGCCACGACCGCCGGCGCCGGGCGGCGCCGCTCCAGCAGCGGGCCCACCAGCGCCAGGACGATCGGGACCGCCGCGATCACCGTGCCGATGGTCGCCGGGCTCGTGTCCCGGGTCGCCTCGACGATGCAGATGTTGAACGCCACCAGGCCCGTCGCCGCCAGCGCGAGCAGCAGCAGCCAGTCGCGCGGCCCCGGGCGGGCGCCGGGCCCGCCGGTGAGGCGGGCCACCAGCAGCAGGACGGCGGCGGCCACCGCGTACCGGACCGCCTGGCCGCCGAAGAGGGGGTAGGAGGCGATGGTCGCCGACACCGCCGTCAGGGTGCCGACCATGAACATCGCGGTGGCGGCACCGGCCGTGCCGCGTCGTTGAGAGCCGTTCATGGGGACGACGCTAGAAGCGCATTGGCTTGCCAAACAGGGCCAATCCATGCACTGGCCAATGGGCCATAACCGGTCTCGTAACGCTTGTGGCGCCCCTCGGCGCTGAGTGTGATGTGACCGACATTCACCTTCCCTTGGACCGGTCCGCGGGGCGGCTGGCGGCGCAGATCGCCGCCGGTTTCCGCGCGGCCGTGCGCTCCGGCCGGCTGACCGCCGGGACCCGGCTGCCGTCGAGCCGCGACCTGGCGCGCGACCTGGACGTCTCGCGGGGCGTCGTCGTCGCCGCCTACGAGCAGCTCACCGCCGAGGGCTTCCTGATCGCCCGGCGCGGGGACGGCACCCGGATCGCGCCGCTCGCCCGCCCCGACGAGGCGGCGGCGCGTCCGCGGCAGGGCGCGCCGGTGCGGCCGGACGGCGCCCCGGCCCCGCTGCCCTACGACCTGACCCCCGGCCGGCCCGACCTGGCGGCGTTCCCCCGGGAACGCTGGATCGCGGCCGCCCGCGCCGCGCTGCGCACGCTCCCGAACGACGCGCTCGGCTACCCCGACGCCGCCGGCGTCCCCGCGCTGCGCGCCGAGCTGGCGGGCTACCTCGGCCGGGTCCGCGCCGCGCACGCCGACCCCGCCCGGGTCGTGGTCATGAACGGCGTCGCGCACGGGCTGTCCGCCCTGCTCGCGATGCTGCGCGACGCCGGGCACCGCGAGCTCGCGGTGGAGGACCCGACGAGCGCCCGGCAGCTGCCGATGATGGAGACCGCCGGGCTGCGGCTCGCCCGCGTCCCGGTGGACGCCGAGGGCCTGGACGTCGCGGCGCTGGCCCGCAGCGGCGCGCGTGCCGTCCTGGTCACGCCCGCGCACCAGTACCCGACCGGCGTCGTGCTGTCCCCGGCCCGGCGCGCCGAGCTGATCGCCTGGGTGCGGGACGTGGACGGCCTGATCCTGGAGGACGACTACGACGCCGAGTTCCGCTACGACCGCGACCCCGTCGGCTGCCTCCAAGGGGTCGATCCCGACCGCGTCGTGCTGCTCGGCTCGGTGAGCAAGTCGCTCGCCCCCGCACTGCGGCTCGGCTGGGCCGTCGCGCCGCCGTCCGTCGCCGGGCGGCTGGGCGAGCACCGCGCCCGCACCGACCTCGGCGCGCCCGTCCTGGAGCAGCACGCGCTGACCGAGTTCCTGCGCGGCGGCGGGTACGACCGGCACCTGCGCACCATGCGGCGCCGGTACCGGGCCCGCCGGGACGCCCTCGCGGGCGCGCTGGCCGCGCACCTCCCCGACGCGAGGGTTCACGGCGTCTCAGCGGGCATCCACCTCTACGTGGAGCTGCCCGCCGGATGCGACGAGGACGAGGTCGTGGCCCGCGCCGCGCGGGAGGGCGTCGCGGTCACCGGCGCCCGCTCGCTGTGGTCGCCGGGCCGCGCCGCCGCCGCGCCGCCCGCGCTGGTCCTCGGCTACGCCGGCCTCTCGGAGACCCGCCTGGTCAAGGCCGCGGAACTGCTGGGTCAAGCGGTTACCCACGGTGCCGGCGGGTAGGACTCGCATCCCCGGTGTAGGAGGTATGGATGAGTCTGGATGAGGCCGCGCGGCAACTGAAGATGGCCGGCCACGACGCGCAGGTGGCCTTCGACTGCATCGGCCTGGGCGACCTCGAACGGGCACAGGAGCACGCGGTGACCCTGCGCGCCGCCGCCGACGCCGCGGAGGTGGCGCTCAGCCGCGCGCTGAAGGACATGACCCCCGAGGAGGCCCGGGCCGAAGGCGAACGGGCGATCAAATCCCTCGAAGACGCATGAGCCCGGGGGCGGCCCCGTGAGGCTCAGACGGCGGGGCGCTCCATGGCGGGGGTGTCCGGCTTGGCGCCCTTCACCGGTTCCGGGGCGAAGCCCTTGGCGGTCATGAACACGACCAGGATCAGGGCCGTGGGGACGATGAAGGCGATCCGCAGCCCGTGGTCGGCGCTCATCGGGGCGATGGCGCCGACCACCGCGGCGCCCAGCACGAATCCGACGTAGTTGAAGATGTTCACGCGGGCCACGGCGACGCCGAGGCCCGTGGGGTCGACCCGTCCCGCGGCGGAGAAGGACACCGGGGCGATCACGCTGAGGCCGAGCCCGGCGAGCGCGAACGCGGCGATGGCGAAGCCGGCGTTCGGCGCGGCGACCACTCCCGCCATGCCGATGATGCCGACCAGGCCGCCGACCCGCACCACCTGGACGGCGCCCGAGCGGCGGACGGCGAAGTCCGCGACGCCCCGGCTGATCACCATCGTGATCTGGTAGGCGACGTAGCCGAGCGGCGCGACCCAGTCGCTCGCGGACAGCTCGTCGTCCAGGTACTTGGCGCCGTAGTTGGAGATCGCCGCGTCGGCGAGGTACGCGACCGCCATGGCGGCGCCGACCACGAGGATCGGGCGCCACGGGACGCTGCGCCCGGCGGCCTTCAGCTCCTCGGCGGTCGGCCCGTCGCCCTCCTCCGCGCGGCGGTAGAGGCGGTGCCCGGTGGCGAGGGACGCGGTGATCCCGACCGCGGCGGCGATCGCGAAGCAGGCGACCAGCGACAGGTCGACCTTGTTGGACAGCGACGCCCAGAGCCCCCCGAGGATGCCCGCGATGCTCCACACCGCGTAGAACCCGGTGATCAGGCTGAGCCCGTAGCGGCGCTCGACGGCGACCGCCTGCGCGTTCATCGACGCGTCCACCGCGCCGACGAACAGGCCGAACGCCGCGACCGCGACGTACAGGGCGATGTCGTTGTCGCCGGTGAAGCCGATCAGCGCGATCGTGACCGCGACGGCCGGCTGGGCGACCCGCAGCACCGGTCCGCTGCCGAAGCGCTGGAACAGGGCGCCGGACGCGACGCTGCCCACTCCCGCGATCAGCGGCACCATCAGCAGCACCAGCGAGAGGACCGCGTCGCTCAGGTGGTGCGCCTTCTGCATCTGCGGGACCTGTGTCACCAGCGAGGCGAAGCAGAGCCCCTGGACGGCGAACGCCGTGTACGCGGCGAACCGGGCCTGGCGGTCCCGCGCGGTGATGCCCTGGGTCATACGGCCCGACCTCTCTGAGCTGCGCAACGTGAAGAAGATTCGCGTCAGCGTAGGGACAGGGTATCGGGCCCGTCAATCGCCTCCGGGCGGGTCAGTCGATGAGCCGCCGCCGCATGCCGCGCACGGCGATCACCCACATCAGCGCCGCGAACGCGACCAGGCCGCCCAGGTGGCCGAGGTCGGCCGGCGGGTCCAGCCCGAAGACCGCGTCCCGGACCAGCTCCACGCAGTGGTAGAGCGGGTTGAAGTAGGAGACCGCCTGCGCCCAGTCCGGCAGCGCGGTCACCGGGAAGAACGTCCCCGCGATCAGGAACAGCGGAGTCACCACGCCGGTGATCACGTAGTCGAACGAGTTGATCGACGGGACCACCGAGGACGTCCACATGCCGAACAGGCCGAAGCCGAGCGCGGTGAAGAACGTCACGAACGGCACCAGCAGCATCCCGGCCGAGGGGTCGAGGCCGAAGAACAGCGCCACCACGAGCGGCGTGCACGAGTACACCGCCGACTTGGCCGCGATCCACAGCGCCTCGGCCGTCACCAGCTCGTGCACGTCCACCGGCGCCGCCAGCATCCCGTCGTAGGTGTGCTGGAACACGCGCCGGATGTAGCCGTTGAACATGCCCGGGAACACCGACGTGAACAGCGCCGCCGTCCCGACGACCCCGGTCGCCACGAAGTCGAGGTACCGGAAGTCGCCGATCATCGCGACCATCGACCCGAACCCGTAGCCGAAAGCGAGCAGGAAGAACGTCGGCTCCACCATCGAGGCGAACGACTGCGACTTCCAATACCGCTTGTAGAGGGCCAGCTCGTGCCGCCAGATCCCCCGCACGGGCGCGAACTCGAACCGCCGGAGCCGCGGCGCCCGCTCCACCTGGACCATCACTCCTGCTTCCTGGGGGGAACGACCCCCCGCGCCCCCCGGTTCGCTTCGCTCATCCCTGTTTCCTGCGGGGGGGACGACCCCCCGCGCCCCCCGGTTCGCTTCGCTCATCCCTGCTCTTTGCG
>NZ_JBEORG010000047.1:0-47971 GCF_040302145.1 Spirillospora sp. NPDC127506
AGGCGCCGTACAGGGCGCGGCGGCGGTGGACGACCAGGGGGTACCAGTCCGACACCGTCAGCAGATCCCGCAGCGGATGACGCTCCAACACGTCCAGCACGGTCGCGTCTCCGGCGGCGGCGAGGCGTTCGAGCGCGTCCTCGTCCTCGTCCGACAGGAGGCGGGTGAGGCGCGTCAGGACTCGCCGGTCCTTCGCGGGCGCCTCGCGCGCGGCCCGCGTGAACAGCGCCGCGCCTTCGGTGAGCATGAGTTCGACGTCCTGGCCGCGCGGCACCTTGATCTGCGCGTCGTGCCACCAGTGCGCGATCGGGTCGCCCCACGCCTCCACCCGGAACGACCACGACCCGGTCTCGGTCGGCGTCACCTGCGCCGACCAGCGGTCCAGGCCCGCCCCGACCTCGGCCATCCGCTGCCCCGGCAGCTCCTCGCCGTCCGGCGTGCGCAGCACCGCCGCCGCGCCCAGCATCTCGTGCCCCTCCCGGAACACCGTCGCCGACACCTCGACCGTCTCACCCACCACGGCCTTCGCCGGCCACCGGCCGCACCCCACCACCGGCGCCACATCCACGATCGGGATGCGACCGAGCTCGCCCTCCAGCTTCACCTGCATTGCCGCTCCCGGATCGTCAGTGGTGGTCCCAGACATCCATGCCCCGTCCGCAACCTCCCGGCCATCCGCACCACCACAAGATCACGCAAAGAACCGGCCTCCCGATGGACAATGTCCATTAGGCAGGAATTCGCCAGATTTAAGGCAGATTTGATCTTTGAACTCCTTGTCGCGCTACTCCCGTAATGCGGGCTAGTCGGCGAATGAAGGAGTTCATCGGTGAGCAGAACGAGAATTGCGCGGACGGTCCTCGGCGCGGCGGGGCTGGCCGCGATCCTGGGCGGTGCGGCCGCCTGCGGCGGCGGGCAGGAGCGGACGGCGGGCCAGGTCGCGGCGGAGTCGTCGGCGTGCGCCCAGATCCGGCAGGACATCGCGGCCGGGAGGGCGGTGGACGTCGGCGCCGCCGAGAACTGCGACCAGGCGGAGTTCGCCGCGCTGGAGGACCAGCGCCAGGCGGCCAGGGCCAAGGGCGAGAAACCCGCGATGCAGGTGAGCGCCACGTGCCGGGCCGTCAACGAACGGGCTGCGCAGGGCGACCCGGCGCTGGACTTCGGGCTCGCGTTCCACTGCCGGCAGCGCGAGCGTTTCGCCAATACCGCCAACGCGGTCAGCGGCCTAGGCCCGGCGAACAAGATCTCCTCGCTCTGCCTCGGGGAGCGGGCCAAGAAGGCGCGGGGCGAGAGCACCGACGCGTTCACCGAGTCGTTCTGCGGCAATGAGGAGGCCGCCGCGAAGAACGCCGGCGCGGCACCGCCCCAGACCGCGCCGCCCAAGACTGCGCCGCCCCAGAAGGCGGAGCCGACCGGGAGCGCGGCGCCCGAACCGTCGCGGAGCGCGGCCCCCGCCGCGTCCGGTGACGTCGTCTGCCAGGGGTCGACGGTGACGCTGTCCGGCGAGGCGGGCGCCCCGGCGGCGTCCAGCGGCACGCTTCCCGTCGGGACGAAGGTGAAGGTCACCAACCTCGACAATGACAAGTCGACGACCGTCGAGGTGACGTCCGTGTCCGGCAGCTGCATGCTGCTGAACAACGCCGCGTTCGAGCAGGTGCGGGAGGCGGGCAAGTTCCTCATCCGCCGCGCCCGCATCGAGCGCGTCGGCTGACGGGAGAGGGCGGGCCCGGCGAGGCGCCACCAGCCGGGCCCGTCCGGCCGACCGGCCGCCGGCCCGGCGGTCCGGCCTAGGGCGAGGGATGGGCGGCGAGCGCCTCGCGGGCGGTGGCCACGTCCGGCGCGATCGCGACGCGGCGCTGCAGCCCGGCCACGTCCGACACCCGGCGGACCAGGCCGCGCGGCGGCAGCACCACCCACATGGGCACCCCCAGCTCGCTCGCCCGCATCTGCGAACGCGTGATCACGTTCAGCCCGTTGGAGTCGCAGAACGTGCAGCCGGTGAGATCGAGGATCAGGGCCGGTGTCCCGGAGTCGAGGAGCCGCACGGCCTGGGCGAGGATCTCCTCGCCGTTGCTCAGGTCGACCTCGTCCGGGAACGTCAGCGTCCCGCAGGTCTCCGTGATCTCCACCCGCGCTGCTCCGAGCTCCATCGTTCGCCCCAAAGTCGGTTTCCTCACCTGGATGACAACGGGGGGTACTCCACTGCGACTGTAAGCGTTGATCCTGGACGAAACCTGAAAGAAGAAGTCAAGTCTAGGGCGTCCCTCGCCCATATCCGAGACGAACTCGTTCGCTCGCGTTTCGTCCGGGTCTGTCGTTTTCGTCCGCTGCCTCGCCTGCCCGCCGGGGCGCGCGGCGGGGGCGTGCGGGTGCGCCGCCCCGCCGGGCGTCTCGTGGTGACAAAGCCATATATTTCACCCGGCGGCCTGCTAGAACCGGGGGTGTGGGAATGAGCACGGACCCAGTGGTGATCGACGGAGGCGACCGCTCCTGCGTGCGCCTTCTGCTGGAGTTGCGCGGGCGCCTCGCCGGACTCGCGCCCGGCACCGTCGTCCACCTGATCGCCCTCGACCCGGCGGCCCCCATCGACCTGCCCGCCTGGTGCCATCTGACCGGCCACGCCTACCTCGGCCCCGTCGAGCGCGCGCCGGCCCCCACCTATGCCCTGCGGGTGGCCGCCGATCCCCGGCCCACGTCCCCCGAATCGCCCTGGCGCCCGCGCTGAGAGGCTATTGGCGACGCGCCAATTAGCGGTTACTGTGGCGTGGGCGTCGAAGGGACCATTGCCATGGGCGGACCGTCGGTCGCGATCGTGGGGAGCGGGTTCAGCGGGCTCGGGCTCGCCATCGCGCTGAAGCGCGCGGGCTTCACCGAGCTGACCGTCTTCGAGCGGGCCGACGGCGTCGGCGGCGTGTGGCGCGAGAACACCTATCCCGGCGCGGCGTGCGACGCCCCCTCCCACCTGTACTCCTACTCGTTCGAGCCGAAGCACGACTGGTCGCGCCGGTTCGCGCCGCAGCCGGAGATCCTCGACTACCTGCGCGGGTGCGCGCGCAAGTACGGCGTCATGGAGCACATGAGGTTCCGGACGGAGATCGCCTCCGCCGACTTCGACGCCAAGGAGGGGCGCTGGAACCTGCGGACGGCCGAGGGGGAGACGTGCCCGGCGGAGGTGCTGGTCTCGGCGTGCGGGCAGCTCAGCCGGCCGCACCTGCCCGACATCCCCGGCCTGGAGTCCTTCGGCGGCGCCGTGTTCCACTCGGCGGAGTGGGACCACGGCCACGACCTCTCCGGACGCGACGTCGCCGTCGTCGGCAACGGGGCGAGCGCCGTCCAGTTCGTCCCGCGGATCGCGCCGCGGGCCGCGAAGCTGACCGTGTTCCAGCGCGAGCCGCAGTGGGTGGGCTGGAAGTGGGACCGCCGCTACCCGCGCGTCCGCTCCCGGCTCAACCGCCGGTTCCCGGTCCTGCAGCGGCTGTCCCGCCTCGGGGTGTTCGTCTGGTTCGAGGTGCTGCTCAACCCGATGCTGATCTCGCCGCGCGGGCGCCGGGTGCTGTCCGCCCACATCCGGGCGCTGTGCCGCGCCACGCGGTGGTCGGTGCGCGACAAGGAGCTGCGGAAGAACCTGACGCCCGGCTACGAGCTCGGCTGCAAGCGCGTCCTGGTGTCCAGCGACTACTACAGGACCCTCAACCTCCCCCACGTGGACGTCGTCACCAGCCCGATCGTCAAGGTCGCACCGGACGCGGTCGTCACCGCCGACGGGAGGTCGCACCGGGCCGACACGATCATCATGGGCACCGGTTTCCAGTCGCACGGCTTCGTCGCGCCGATGCGCGTCTCGGGGCTGGACGGCCGCGCGCTGGACGACGCCTGGCGGGACGGGCCGCGCGCCTACCTCGGCATGACCGTCGCCGGTTTCCCGAACTTCTTCCTGATGTACGGGCCCAACACCAACGTCGGTTCCGGGTCGGTGGTACACATGCTGGAAAGCCAGATCGCCTACATCGTGCAAGCCGTCCGGGCCCTGCGCGACCCGGAGGTGCTGTACATGGACGTCCGCGAGGACGTGCTCTCCGCGTTCGACGAGCGCCTCCAGCGCCGCCTCGGCGGGACCGTCTGGAACGCCGGCGGCTGCACCAGCTGGTACACGCGGGGCGGCCGCAACGCGAGCAACTGGCCGGGCTCGATGCTCGGCTACCGCCGCCGGACCCGCGGCCTCGACCCGTCCGACTACCACTTCGTGAAGCGCTGACATGGCCCGCGCCTCCGCCCACCCGCTGCTGCGCGCGCTCGACGGGATCCTCGTCATCCCCCCGGAGCACCACCGGCCGGACACCGGCCGGGCCGACGCCGCCTCGATGCTCGCCTGCGACCAGGACGCGCTGTCCGCGCTGATCCGGCACGGGCTCCCGGCCACCGGCGGGCGCGGCCGGGAGCGGTTCGACTCCCGGGACCTGTTCAACCTCGCCCTCTACTCCGGCTCCGGGCGCACCGCGGTCGAGCGGGGCGTCGCGTCCGCCCTGCGCTGGACCCGCTCGTCCTGCGAGGACCTCATCGCGCCCCGCATGTCCCGGTTCGAGCTGCGCGTCGCCTGCGGCGCCCCGGAGGGCTGCGGGCCCGGCGCCCGCAACACGCTCGCCCGGCCCCGGACCGGCGCCTACGGCGGGAAGGTCCGCCAGGTCCGCGCCCTGCCGGCCGGCGCGGCGCGCGACGTCCCCGCCGGGCCGGCGGCGACCGCCCGCGGGTCCGGGCCGGCGCTCACCCTCTCGGCCGTGCTGCGGACGGTCGGCGACTGCCCCGTGCTGCGCTCGCCCGCGCTCCGCGCGATCCTGCGCGAGTTCGTGGGCGCGGAGCTGCGCTGGCTGCGGCTCCCCGAGGCGATGCGGAACGACGAGTCCCTCATCCCGCGCGGGTTCGCGAGCTGCGGCTCTGCCAGCCGCTACATCGCCCGCCTCTGCCGGGAGGAGGGCATCCCCGCCACCACGCGGATCGGCTGGCTCGTCGGCCTGCCGGACCTCGTGCACGCCTGGGTGGAGGTCGTGGACGACGACGGCGTCACCAAGGTCATCGACCCGACGTTCGTGCTGCTCGCCGAGGTGATCCCCGGCGCCAACCCGATGCTTCGCGACCCCGGCATCGCGTTCCGCACGAACCGCCTCATCCCGACCGCACTGGGCGTGGGCGCCGACCTCGCGTCCCACACCTGCGCCGCCGGCCGGGCGCCCCGCGTGACGACGACCCTGGACCCGCTGACCTGACCGCGGCGGAGTCAGGCGTCGCGGACGGCCTCGGCCATCGCGGTGTCGCCCTCCGCCAGGTAGCCCTCGACGACGCCGGCGCGGTCGGCCTCGGGGCGGTTCTGGCTCATCTTCGCCTTGGCCTCGATCCTGCTGATGACCAGTTCCAGGCCCACGATCGCGCGCAGCTGCCCCGAGATGAACTCGGCGGGGGCGTCGTCCACCGCCCAAGACGGGTCGCGGCCGCTCTCGTGGCGCTCGGTCAGGCGGCGGACCATCGACTCGACCCACGCCGGGTCGTCGTGGACGACGAGGCGGCCGTAGACGTGCGCGGTGAGGTAGTTCCACGTCGGCACCGCGCGGCCGTGCTCGTGCTTGGACGGGTACCAGGACGGCGACACGTAGGCGTGCGGGCCGTGCAGGATGAACAGCGACTCGCCGGCGGCTGGCTCGCGCCACTGGTCGTTGTTGCGCGCGACGTGCGCCAGGATCGCGCCGTGCTCGCCCACCGACGGGTCGTACAGGATGGGCAGGAACGTCGCGATGAGCCCGCGCGGCGTGCTCGTCACCAGGTCGGCCGCGTCGCATCCGGCCAGCAGCTCCCTGACCTCGGTGTCATTTGCAGCGAAATGCGCCGGAACGTACATGCGGCCGACGCTACTCGGTTGTCGGAGGCGCGTGCGAAGGTGGTGGGGTGAGCGCCGAAGAGGAGCGTGCCGGGGTCCGGCTGACCAACCTGGACCAGCCCCTGTTCGAGGGAGCGGGCGCGACGAAGCGCGACCTGGTCGACTATCTGGACGCCGTCGCCGACCGCCTCGTCCCGCAGCTCGCCGGCCGCCCCCTGTCGGTGATCCGCGTGCTGCGCGGCCAGAAGCCGTTCATGCAGAAGAACGTGCCGAAGTACACGCCGGAGTGGGTGCGCACGGTGCGGATGTGGGCCGAGACGTCCCGCCGCGAGGTCGCGTACGCGCTGTGCGACGACCGCCGCACGCTGCTGTGGTTCGCCAACCAGCGCGCCGTCGAGTACCACCCGCCGCTGTTCCGCGCGGACGCGCCGGACCGCCCCACCCACCTCGTCATCGACATCGACCCGCCGGGGTCCGGCGCGTTCGGCGCCGCCGTCCGCGCCGCGCATCTCGTCCGCCGGGCGCTGGAGGAGTGCGGGCTGCGGGGCGCGGTCAAGACGAGCGGCGCGAAGGGCGTGCACGTGTTCGTGCCGCTGGACGGCCGGACGCCCGCCGAGGACGTTGCCGCGGCGACCCGCGCGCTCGGCGTCCGCGCCGAGCGGCTCGACCCCGGCCTCGCGACGACGGCGTTCATCCGCGAGGACCGGGACGGCAAGGTGTTCCTCGACTCGACCCGCGCCGGCGGCGCGACCGTGGCCGCCGCCTACAGCCCGCGCATCCGCCCGGGGACGCCCGTCTCGTTCCCCGTCGCGTGGGACGACCTCGACGGCGTCGCCCCGGCCGACTTCACGATCAAGACGGCCCTCGGCGTCCTCGGCGGCCGCGACCCCTGGTCCGGCCTCATGCCGGAACCGCAGTCGCTGCCCGCCGACCTGATCGAGCACGGCCGCACCATTCCGATCGCGCGCGTCCAGGCGATGCACGAGGGCAAGCGCCGGGCCAAGGCGCGCCGCGACGCCGGCTGACGGACCGCCCGGCGGCGGCTCGTCGGGCGGCGGCTCGTCGGGCGGCGAATCATCGGGCGGCGACTCGCCGGGCGACGAATCATCGGGCTGCGCCGCGCGTTTCCGGGGCTTCCGGAAGCGGGCCGGGAAAATGCCCGGCGAAAGGCTCAGGAATTGAGGACCACCGGCAGCGCCCGGTGGCCGTTGGAGATGAACGACTCGACCGGGCGGAGTTCGGCCGGGTCGACGGCGAACTCCATATCGGGGAAGCGGCCGAAAAGCGCGGGCAGCGAGATCTCGGCCTCCATCCGCGCGAGGTGCGAACCCACGCAGAAGTGCACGCCGTGGCCGAAGGAGATGTGCTCCTTGTTCGCCCGCCTGATGTCGAACAGGTCGGCGTCGTCGCCGTGCAGGGAAAGGTCGCGGCCGGCGGCCGCGTAGGCGGCGAGGATCGCCTCGCCCTTCCCGATCGTGACGCCGTCGACGTCGATGTCCTCCACCGCGTAGCGGAGCGGCAGGTTCGCGACGGGCGCCTGCCAGCGCAGCGCCTCCTCGATCACCTCGGTCCACGGCACCTCGCCGGACCGGACGAGCGCGCGCTGCTCCGGGTGCGTCAGCAGCGCGGTGATCACCTGGTCGAGCAGGTTCACCGTGGTCTCGTGCCCGGCGGAGATCATCAGGATCAGCGTGTCGACCAGCTCGGTCTCGCTGAGCTGCGAGCCGTCCTCGTCGCGGGAGGAGATGAGCACGCCCGCCAGGTCGTCGGCGGGCTCGCGGCGCCGGAACGCGACGAACTCCTGCAGGATGCCGTACATCTCCGCCTGGTTGGCGAGCGCCTCCTCCGGCGTCAGCGCCGTGTTGAAGATGCCGTCCACGCAGCGGCGCAGGCTCGGCCGGGTCGCGTCGGGGACGCCGAACAGCCGGCAGATCACCTCGATCGGCAGCGGGTAGGCGAACGCCTCGCGCAGGTCGGCGCGCCCGTCCGGGGACGCGGCCAGCCCGTCGATGAGCCCGGCGGTGATCCGCTCGACGTCCGGCCGGAGCACCTCGGTGCGGCGCGGGGTGAACGCGCGGGAGATGATGGCGCGGAGCCGGCGGTGCTCCTCGCCGTAGGCGGTGAACATGTTCTTCACCGAGACCCACAGGCTGAGCGGCCACTCCTCGCCGACCTCGCCGTCGATCCATTTCGTCCAGTGCAGATTCGGGTCCTTCGACACCCGCGGATCGGCCAGCAGCCGCTTGAGCTGCTCCTGGCCGGTCACCGCCCACGCGGCGACGCCGCCGGGCAGTTCCACCGGCGTCACCGGGCCGCGCGCCCGCAGTTTCGCGGCCTCTCCCTGGACATCGCTGCCGGACGGGTCGATGACGAATGGATTCTCCATTGCGGCCCTCTCTGCGGACGCGTCGGAGCGCACCGTAAAGGGGGCGGCTCCCGGACGGACAATGCAGCCAACGTACGGCGCACCGCGCCCGCCCGCTAGATCATCTCGCCGGATTGCCCGCGGATTCCCTTTTTCGGCCTTTCCTTAAATGGCGGCGCGGAAATCCTCAGTTCGGGACTCGGTGTGCGGGAGATCGGTGAAGCGGCCGGCCGGGTCCGGCTCGGCGCCCGCGGCGGCCGGCTCGCCCCACCCGTGGCCGGGCGTGACGACGTTGTCGGGCGGGGCGTCCGCGGCCTGCCCGTACAGGTAGGAGCCGAGGCCGATCAGCAGCCGCTGCACGTCGGCCTGCGGCCGCACGACCAGCCGCAGGAACTGGCTCGTCGAGCCGAGCTTGTTGCCGCACTCCCGGACGAACACGCCGTGGTGCGCGATCAGGTGGTCCCGCAGCGCCACGCCGTCCTTGCCGTCCGGCAGCTTGACCATGATGAAGTTGCCCTGCGACGGGAACACCTTCAGCCCCGGCAGCGAGGCCAGCTGCTGCGCCATCAGCATCCGGTCGCGGGACAGCAGCCGCAGGCTCTCCCGGTACTCGGCGCCGTGCTCGCGCAGCAGGAACACCACCACCTCGGCGAAGGAGTTGAGGTTCCACTTCGGCAGCGCCGCGCGGACGGTCCGCGCCAGCGCGGGGTTGGCGACCAGGTAGCCGAACCGGATGCCGTGCAGGCCGAAGTTCTTGCCGAGGCTCTTCAGCACGATGACGTTGGGGCGGATCCGGGCCTCGTCGGCGACGCTGGTGTGCGGTTCGGCGTCCACGAAGTCGAGGAACGACTCGTCCACGACCACGAGGTCCAGGTCGATGAGGCAGTCCAGCAGCCGGACGACCTCGCGGCGCGGGACGTAGCCGCCGTCCGGGTTGTTGGGGTTGCAGATGACCGCCGCCCGCGAGCCGCGCGCCCGGACGAAGTGGACGAACTCGTCCACGTTGCACTCGAAGCCGCGCATCTCGTGGAGCTGGAACATGTCGACCCGCTTGCCGGTCTCCAGCGGCTGGTCCGTCCAGCGGCCGAACGTCGGGATCGGGGTGGCGAGGCTCTCCCGCACCAGCAGGTGGTCGATCCAGGTGATCAGCTCGGTGGACCCGTTGCCCATGACGACCGTCTGCGGGTTGTGCCCGAGCGTCGAGCACAGCTCCGCGGTGATCGTGTCGGCGTCGCTCGGGTAGTACTTCAGGATCTGCTCCAGCGACCCCGCGAGCTGGGAGAACATGCCCGGCGTCGGGAAGTAGGGATTGCACGGGATGCAGAAGTCGACCAGGTCGTGGCGGCCGGACGAGGCCCGCTGGAGGGCGAAGAAGGACGGGCTGTGCGCGTTCTTGCGCAGCAGGCTCGGATCTATCGGCTCCGTGGACACGAAAGACGGTACGCGCCCGCGCGGAGCGGGGTTCAGCGGCGCCCGGCGTCGTCGGCGAGGAGCTTGCGGAGCTGCGCCGCCGCGTCCGGTTCGAGGGCGGCGAACCGCTCCCGGTACAGGGCGGTGGACGCGGGCGCGGGCCAGTCGCCGGGGAGGTGCTCGGCGGGCAGGCCGGGGTCGGTGCGCAGCAGCTGCAGCCAGTCGGCGCCGAGCAGGGTCAGCCGGGACAGCGGCCGCCCGCGCCGCTCCCGGTCGGCCGTCCAGGTGGCGAGGAACGCCTCGTGCTCGGCGCGGATCGCCTCCACGTCCCACGCCCGGTGCAGCAGCCGGGGCACGTCGGTGCCCTCCACCGGAACGGAGTAGAACGCGTCGGCAAGCTCCCCCAGCTCGGCGAACTCGGGCCCGGCGAAGATCGCGGCGATGTCGACCCGGCCGGGCGCGATCCACAGCCCGTCCCGCAGCCCGCCGAACCCGGCCCAGATCAGCCGGGCGCGGATCTGGTGGCGCAGGTCGCGGCGGCTCTCCGGCATGGAGTAGCTGAGCAGCGTCCACTCGCCGCCCGGATGGGTGAACGGCTGCGGGGACCGCACCCGCGGCCTCGCCTCGCGCAGCAGATCCTCGGCCCACGGGGTGAGCGAGAACCGCGCGGTGCGCCCTTCCCGGACGCGGGCGAGCAGCCCCTTGCGGGTCATCCGCGCGAGCGTGGCGCGGCCCGCCGCCTCCGCGACCCCGAGGTCCTCCAGCAGGTGCAGGAACACCCGCGAGCTGATCGGCGGCAGGTCGCGGTCGAGGACGAGCGAGCCGAGGAAGCTGAACAGCAGCTGCTGCGGTGCGCGCCGCCGCCCCCGTGCGCCCGCGGACGCGTCCCGCTCGGCGATCATGCCCGTCCCTCCGGTCGCCGTCGTGTCCCCGTGGTGTCCCGTCGTGTGCAGCGTCGTCATCGGGGACATCTCACCATGCCGCGCCGCCCTCCCGCCGTGACCAAGGTTATTCGATGAAATCTTGACGCACGACAGTAGTGAATCTAATTTCTAGGGAACGAGCGGATCGGAAGGGTGCCCATGGAGCTGAACGGGAAGGCGGCGGTGGTGACCGGCGCCGGGCGCGGCCTCGGCCTCGCCTACGCGGCGGAACTCGCCCGCGCGGGCGCGGCGGTCGTGGTCAACGACGCGGACGCGGCCGCCGCCGAGGCCGCGGCCGAGCAGATCGCCGACGCGGGCGGGCGGGCCGTCGCGCACCCCGCCGCGGTCGGACCCGCCGAGGCCGCCGACGCCCTGGTCGGGCGGGCGGTGGCGGAGTTCGGCCGACTGGACGTGATGGTGACCAACGCCGGCGTCCTGCGCGACCGCGTGCTGTGGAAGATGACCGACGACGACTTCGACACGGTGGTCCAGGTCCATCTCAAGGGCACGTTCACCTGCGCCCGCGCGGCGGCGCGCCGGTTCCGCGAGCAGGGCGAGGGCGGCCGGCTCATCCTGGTCGGCTCGCCGGCCGGGCAGCGCGGCAACTTCGGACAGACGAACTACTCGGCGGCCAAGGCCGGGATCGTCGGGTTCGTCCGCACCTGGGCGATGGAGCTGGCCCGCGCGGACGTCACCGTGAACGCGATCGTCCCGGTCGCGGCGACCGCGATGACCGAGACGATCCCCGCGCTCGCCCCGTACGTCGAGGCGATGCGCCGCGGGGAGGAGATGCCGTCGTTCGCCCGCCGCGCCCTGGCCTTCGGCACGCCCGAGGACGCCGCCGGGCTGGTGGCCTTCCTCGCCTCGGACGCCGCGTCCGGCATCACCGGGCAGGCGATCGGCGTCGGCGGCGACCGGCTCTCCCTGTGGACGCACCCGACCCAGGCCGTCGCCGCCTACCGGGACGGCGGGTGGAGCGCCGACGACATCGCCGCCGCCTGGCCCACGGTCTTCGCCGAGCACGAGCAGACCGTGGGGGAGAACCTCCCCGAGGAGCAGCCGCGATGAGCGGCCTCGACCTGGACGCGCTGGAGGCCGTCGACGTCCACGTCCACGTGGAGTCCGACCTGCACGGGCACCTCTCGCTGCCGGACGAGTTCATGGAGGCGTCCGCGAAGTACTTCGGCGCCGACGCCAACCGCACCCCCACGATCGACGAGATCGCGTCCTACTACCGGGAGCGGCGCCTGGCGGCGGTCGTGTTCACCGTCGACATCGAGAACGCCACCGGCCATCCGGCCATCTCCAGCGAGGAGATCGCCGACCGCGCCGCCGAGCACCCCGACGTGCTCATCCCGTTCGCGAGCATCGACCCGGCGAAGGGGCGGGCCGGAGCCCGGACGTTCCGCCGGCTGATCGAGGAGCACGGGGTCCGCGGCATCAAGTTCCACCCGTCGCTGCAGGGCTTCGCGCCCAACGACCGCAGCGCCTACCCGCTGCTGGAGGTCGCCGCCGAGCACGGCGTCCCCGCCCTGTTCCACACCGGGCAGACCGGGATCGGCGCCGGCATGCCGGGCGGCGGCGGCATCCGGCTCGGCCTGTCGAACCCGATGCTGCTGGACGACGTCGCCGTCGACCTCCCCGACCTGACGATCATCATGGCGCACCCGTCGTTCCCCTGGCAGGACGAGGCCCTCGCCGTCGCCACGCACAAGCCGAACGTCTACATCGACCTGTCCGGCTGGTCGCCGAAGTACTTCCCGCCGCAGCTCGTCCGCTACGCCAACGGGCTGCTGCAGGACAAGGTCCTGTTCGGCTCCGACTACCCGGTGATCACCCCGGACCGGTGGCGGCGGGACTTCGACGCGCTGGAGATCAAACCGCACGTCCGCCCCAAGATCCTCAAGGACAACGCCGTCCGGGCGCTGGGCCTCGGCAGCAAGGAGAAGGCATGAGCACGACCGTCGCGTACGAGGACCTGAAGAGCCTGGCCGGCGGCTCGCTCGGCACCACCCGGTGGCTGGAGGTGGACCAGGCCCGCATCAACATGTTCGCGGACGCCACCGGCGACCACCAGTGGATCCACGTCGACCCGGAGCGGGCGAAGGACGGACCCTTCGGCGGCCCCGTCGCGCACGGCTACCTGACGCTGTCGCTGGTCATCCCGCTGTGGACGGAACTGCTCGACGTCACCGGCGTCACGACGAAGGTGAACTACGGCCTGAACAGGGTGCGGTTCCCCGCTCCCGTCCCGGCCGGCTCCCGCATCCGCCTGTCCGGATCGCTCGCCGACGTGGCGGACATCGCCGGCGGCGTCCAGGTGACCGCCGACCTGACGGTCGAGATCGAGAACCACGCCAAGCCCGCCTGCGTCCTCCAGGCGATCTTCCGCTTCCACCCCTGACCCGCGGCCGGGCGGCGCCGCTGGTCCCGTCACCGGCACGATCGTGCTGTCGCTGTCGCTGTCGCTGTCGCTGTCCGCTGTGCGTTCGTTCCCGGCCGCCCGCCTCCGTCCCCTGCCGGGGGAGACCCGCGGCCTGCCCGGACGGGGCGGGTCGCGGAACTCCGGTCACTTGTCCGTATGATGGACAACGAGTGATCCAGCACGGCGGGCGAGGGGATGATCGATGCCACGGGAAGGCACCGGACCGGATTTCATCGAGGCGCTGGCCCGGGGCCTTGACGTCATCACCGCCTTCGAGGCGCGGCGGCCCGTGATGTCGCTCGCGCAGGTCGCCGAGGCCGCCGGGCTGGCCCGGCCGACCGCCCGCCGCATCCTGCTCACCCTGCAGGAGCTCGGCTACGTGCGCGCCGCCGACGGCGGCTACGCCCTCACCCCGCGCGTCCTCGACCTGGGCGTCGCCTACGTCCGGTCCATGGGCCTGTGGGAGGTGGCGCGCCCGCACATGGAGCGGCTCGTCGCGAAGACGAACGAGTCGTGCTCGATCGCGCAGCTCGACGGGTCCGACATCGTCTACGTCGCGCGCGTCGCCGTACCGAAGATCGTCGCGCTGGCGGTGCAGATCGGCACCCGGTTCCCGGCGCTGCAGACCTCGCTCGGCAAGGTGCAGCTCGCCGCGCTCGACCCCGCCGAGGTCGACCGGATCCTCGCCGAGCCGAGCCGCTCCGGCCTGGAGCCCCGCGTCCAGCTCACCAAGGCCGAGCGGGACGCGGAGCTGCGCGAGGTGCGGGCGCGCGGCTGGGCGCTGACCGACGAGCAGCTCGCGCGCGGCATCCGCTCGGTCGCGGCGCCGCTGCGGGACGGCTCCGGCAAGGTCATCGCGGGCATCAACGTCAACACGCACGCCGCCGAGACCCCCGTCGAGCAGCTCCTGGAGGAGTACCTGCCGATGCTGCTGCACACGGCGGGGGAGATCAGCGCCGACTTCGCCCGGCTGGAGACCGTCCCCCAGGTCACCCGGCCGGCCGCGGGGTGAGCACGATCCGCCCCTCGGCCCTGCCGTCCCGCTGGCGCCGCCACGCCGCCGCCGCGTCCTCCAGGGGCGCGGTCTCGTGGGCGACGGCGAGCCTCCCGGCGGCGGCCTCCCCGGCGATGAACGCGACCGACGACGCCCGCTGCGCCGCGGAGAGCTCGTTGTTGGTGTAGCCGAGCAGCCGCAGCGACTTCCCCCGGATGGTGGACGACTCGATCGGGCACGTCTCGTCCGCCGAGCTGCCCAGGTTGACCAGCCGCCCGCCGGGGCGCAGCACCCGGGCCGCGGCCGCCGCGGGGGCGCCGAACAGCGGGTCGAGGACGAGGTCCACGGGCCCGTCGGCGGCGTCGGCGAACCGCCGCGCGAGCTCGGCGGCGTCCGCGGTGTCCAGCGGCACGACCGCGTCCGCCCCGGCGCGCGCGGCCCGCTCCCGGGCCTGCGGCGACCGGGCGCCGGCGATGACGCGCCGCGCGCCCGCCGTCCGGGCGAGCTGCACGGCGGCCTGCCCGACGACCCCGCCCGCGCCGAGCACGACGACCTGCTCCCCGGCGGACAGCTCGCCGCGCCAGACCAGCGCCATGTGCGCGGCGACGGCCGACAGCCCGAGCGCCGCGACCTGCACCGGATCGGCGTCCTCGGGCAGCTCGACGAGCGAGGACTCCGGGACGGCGGCGGCCTCGGCCATGCTGCCGTCGCCCGGCGCCATCCCGGCCGGGCTCGGGAACCAGACCGTCCGGCCCCCGGCCGTCCCGACGCCCTGGACGCCCGGCACGTACGGCGTCGCCGGCGTCCCGAAGTAGGACGTCCCGGTCGCGCACAGCAGGTCGAGCGGTGTGATCGGCGCGGCGAGCACGTCCACCAGGACCTCGCCGTCGCCCGGCACGGGGGGCTTCCGCTCCGCCACCGCGGGCGGACGCCCGCACTCCCTGATCTCCGCGGCGCGCATCGGCTCAGGTCGCGATGTCGGGGTAGGGGAGCGAGAAGTGCCCGAGCCGCCGCGCGTACTCCAGCTGGAACCCGAGCGGCTCGTCGTGGTCGCGCTCGAACATCGCGATGAACAGCGTCAGCGTGAGGAACGGGTGCGCGCCCAGCTCGAACAGCTTCGGGTAGTCGTGCCCGGCGAGCGCCGCGCGCTCCTCGTCCTCGAACCGCAGCCAGGTGGACGACTCGCAGCCGTGGCAGTTGATGATGCGGTTGGCCTGTTCGTCCTCCCACCACGCCACCGTCGCCTCCGGCTCGTTGCGGTAGCGCTCGACCAGCTCCGGGTCGCGGTCGACGGTGTAGAGGAACTTGTTCAGCAGGTACTTGCTCACTTGGCCGCTCCGTTCGGGTACCAGGTGAAGTAGGCCTCCATCGTGTGGAACAGGTCGTAGGTGTCGACGTAGTCGGCCTTCCGGCCCTCGCCCGCCACGCCCATCATCAGCATGAAGTCCATGAAGCCGTGGGTGGCGTTGCCCGGCGCGTGCAGGCTGTCGAGCGTGACCTCCGACAGGCAGCCCTCGATGTCGCCGGTCGAGATCCACTCGACGGCCTTCGCGTCGAACTCGGGGTCGGGGCCGTGCGGCCCGAACTGGCGCGGGCCGCCCAGCTCCAGCGACAGGTGGCCGGTGCCGATGACCGCGACCCGCTGGTTCCCCGGCCACGACTCGACCAGCTCCCGGATCGTCTTCCCGAGCTGGACGAACCGCTTCGGCCGCGGCAGCGGCGGCGCGAAGATGTTGGTGTAGACCGGGACGATCGGCAGGTCGTTCTGCGGCCGCAGCGTGATGATCGGGCACGTGATCGAGTGGTCGATCCGCAGCTCGTTGGAGAACGCGAGGTCGAAGCCCGCGTCCATGCCCTCGCGCAGCAGGTACGCCGACAGGTCCTCCTGGCCCTTGAACAGCATGCGCGGCAGCCCGAACTCGCGTTCCTCGTTGTACCAGTTCGCGTCGTAGAACGGCGCCTTGCCGATGAGGAACTGCGGCATGTTGTCCAGCCACAGCTGGTGGAAGTGGTCGGAGCCGACCATCACCAGGACGTCCGGGCGGGCCTTCGTCAGCGTCTCGCGGAACGCCTCGACCTTGCGCACCCACTCGTCCGCGAAGTCGGGGCGGTCCTCGCCGGTCGAGGTGCTGGCGCGGTAGTAGAACGGATGGTGGGTCGAAGCGATCACAGCGACCAGTTCAGCCATGACGGTCTCCGGGGGTGTAGGGGTCGGGGGCGACGGACCGGTTGTTGAGGTCCACCGAAAGGAAGATCTCGTTGCCGACCGGGTGGCGCAGCTCCTCGGCGAGCTGGCCGATCAGCCCGGCGGTGCGGGCGAGCAGCGCGAACCCGCGCAGCAGTTCCAGCGGCAGGCCGAGGTCGGCGAGCGCGGCGCCGCACACGCCGGCGCCGTTCAGCGGCAGCGTCCGGCCGAGCACCTCGGGGTGGACGCGGCCGATCGCGGCGAACAGCGACAGGTGCGGCCCGAACAGGCCCTCCTCGGCGGCGATCTGCATCAGCCGGGGGGTGCGCGGGTCGCCGTCCTTGTGGACGTGGTGGCCGAGGCCGGGGATGAACCGCTTGGCCTCCCGCTCCGCCTGGACGGTCCGCAGCGCCAGCGCGTCCCAGCCCGCGTCGTCGGCCGGCAGGCCGCCGTCCACCGACGCCAGCACGCCGTGCAGGAAGCGGCCGGTGTCCTCGGTGACGCCGAGGAACCGGGAGCCGCCGCCCAGCAGCCCGGCGGCCAGCGCGCCCTGCACCGAGTCGGGCGCCGACAGGTACGTCAGCCGGGTGACGATCGCGGTCGGCGTGAAGCCGTGGTCGGCGAGCGCGGCCAGGACCGCCTCGAAGACCCTGGTCTCGCCGGGCGACGGCCGCCGCTGCGTCGCCAGCCAGAACGCCAGCTCGCCGAACCCGACCTCGCCCATCACGTCCTTCGCGAGGTCGCGGCCCAGCAGCGTGATCGTCTCCCGGCTGGACGCGCCCAGCGCGGTGGGGTATTCGGGTCGGTCAGCCACGGTCGTCGTCCTCCTGCGGCTCGGACAGCCATTTACGCAGCTCGGCGCCGTGTTCGTCCAGCTCCGGCGGCGGAAGGCGGTACGTCGCGGGCGTCTCGGAGAAGCGGATGGGGTGCCGGGTCGTCGGCACCGCGTGGTCGCCCTCCCCGACGACCACGATCGGGTCGAGCTCGAAGCGCTCCGCCATCGCGAACCCGCCGTCGATCGTGTTGATCGGCCCGCTCGGCACGCCCGCGTCCACCAGCAGCTCGAACCACTCGACCGCGCCGCGCCGCTTCAGCCGCTCCACCAGGATCGGGCGCAGCTCCGCGCGGTTGGCGGTCCGGTCGGCGTTGGTCGCGAACCGCGGGTCGTCCGGGACGTCCGGGATGCCGAGCACCTCGCACAGCTTGCGGAACTGGCGGTCGTTCGCGGCCGTGACGATCAGGTCGTTGTCGGCGGTCGGCAGCGGCTCGTAGGGGAACACGCTGGGGTGCGCGTTGCCCATCCGGTACGGGACGGTGCCGCCGGCGACGTAGGCGGAGCTGTGGTTGACCAGCCCCGTCAGCGCCGACGACAGCAGGTTCACCTCGACGAGCTGGCCCCGGCCGGTCGCGTCGCGGTGCCGCAGCGCCGCCAGGATGCCGATCGCGGCGTGGTTGCCCGCCATCACGTCGAACACCGAGATGCCCGCCCGGTACGGCGGGCCGTCCGGGTCGCCGGTCAGGCTCATCAGCCCGGAGATCGCCTGCACCATCAGGTCGTAGCCGGGGACCTTGCGCCCCGCCCCCGACCCGAACCCGGTGATCGAGCTGTAGACGATGCCCGGGTTCGCGGCGCGCACGGAGTCGTAGTCGAGGCCGAAGCGGGCCAGGCCGCCCGGCTTGAAGTTCTCGATCAGGACGTCGGCGCGGCGCGCCAGCTCGCGCGCGGCGGCGGCGTCCTCCTCGTCCCGCAGGTCGAGCGCGATCGAGCGCTTGCCCCGGTTGACGCCGAGGTAGTAGGTCGCGGCGTCGCCGCGCGCGGGCGGCGTCCAGGTGCGGGTGTCGTCGCCGCCCGGGCCCTCCACCTTGATCACGTCCGCGCCCAGGTCGGCCAGCAGCATCGTCGCGTAGGGGCCGGCCAGGATCCGGGAGAAGTCCGCCACCAGCACCCCCGAGAGCGGCCCGCCGCGTGTGGTGTCGTCAGTCATCCGGCTCCCTTGCTCGTTCCACGTGCCCGCCCACGTGCCGTTCCACGTGCTCGTCCACGCTCGTCCGTTCAACGGACAGTCGTCCGTCACTCCGATTCTGGCACGTACATATCCGTTGCGGTCAAGTGGTTGACACTTTGACTACCTGTGACGAGAGTAGCCATATGCAGGTTTGACCGTAGAGCGGACATCAGTCCGTGGCTGCTCCCGGCGGTCGGGACCCGAGACGAGGAGAACGAAGATGACCGAGTTCGAGCCGGGGCGTCCCCTGGTGCTGCGCGGCGGCACGGTGCTGCCGATGACCGACGGACGCGAGGTCCTGGAGCGCGCCGACGTCCTCATCGAGGGCGACGCGATCAGCGCGGTCGGCCCGGATCTCCCGGTACCGGACGGCACCGCCGAGATCGACGCGTCCGGCGGCATCGTCATGCCCGGCATGATCGACACCCACCGGCACATGTGGCAGACCGCGATGCGCGGCTACGGCGCCGACTGGACGCTGACGCAGTACTTCGTCTGGTACTACCTGGAGCACGGCAAGCGGTTCCGGCCGGAGGACGTCCACGCCGGGAACCTGCTCGCCGCGATCGAGGCGATCGACGCCGGCGTCACCACGGTCGTCGACTGGTCGCACGGCCTGCAGACCCCGGACCACGCCGACGCCGCCGTGGACGCGCTGCGCTCGGTGCCCGGGCGGTTCGTCCTGGCCTACGGCAACATCCAGGCGCCGCCCGCCGAATGGACCGCGACGCCGGAGTTCCGCGCCCTCGCGGGCAAGCTCGCCGGCGGCGACATGCTCGGCTTCCAGATCGCGTTCGACGTGCTCGGCGACCCGTCCTTCCCGGAGAAGCCCGCCTTCGAGGTCGCCCGCGACCTGGGGGTCCCCGTCACCACGCACGCGGGCGTGTGGGGCGCGACCAGCGACGAGGGCATCAAGCAGATGCACGAGCACGGGTTCATGACGCCCGAGACCGTGTACGTGCACGCCGCGTCCCTGTCGGCCGACTCCTACCACCGCATCGCCGCCACCGGCGGGTCCATCTCCGTGTCCACCGAGAGCGAGCAGAGCGCCGGGCAGGGCTACCCGCCCACGTGGGTGCTCCGCAACCACGACATCCCGGTCTCGCTGTCGATGGACACGAGCGTGTGGTGGAGCGGCGACCTGTTCTCCGCCATGCGCACCACGCTCGGCGCCGACCGCTGCCGCATGCACATGGAGGCGCACGCCAAGGGCGACACCGTCACCCACTGCAGCCTGCGCGCCGACCAGGTCGTCGACTGGGCCACCCGCGGCGGCGCCGCGACGCTCGGCCGCGACGACCTCGGCTGCCTCGCGCCCGGGAAGAAGGCCGACGTCGTCCTGATCAAGAACGACCACTCGCCGGTGTCGTTCCCCGTCCTCAACCCCTACGGGCACGTCGCGTTCCAGGCCCAGCGCGGCGACGTCCACACCGTCCTGGTCAACGGCCGCGTGGTCAAGCACGACCACCGCCTCGTCGACACCGACCTGGCCGCCGCGCGCCGCGAGGTCGAGGCCACCGTCGAGTACCTGCGCTCGTCGATGGGTGAGGAGGCATGGCTGGCGGGGATGAACCCGGACATCCCCGAGACGAAGATCCTCGACAACCCGTACACCTACACCGACTTCCGCAGCGACGTCACCCGCTCGCGGTGAGAAACGCCCCTGTGAAAGGGAACGCGTTGAGAGGGAACGCGGTGAGAGAGGGAACGCGGTGAGACGGGGACTCGCCGGACCCTGAAGGGGAGCCGGGGCGGCGGCGCGGGCACCGGCGGGCGGCGGCCGGTCAGGCCGCGCCGCGGCCGGACGCGAGGCCGGGCGGCGCGGCGGCCAGCGCCCGCTGGACGGCGTCGACCAGCGCCAGCGCCGCCTCCTCGGTCAGCTCGACGGCGACGCGCGCGGACGGCCCGTCGCCCGGGTTGGTGAAGTCGATGTTCACCGTGTGCTCGTGGCAGGCGTGGTACGGGTGGTCGACGTAGACGGCGCCGTCGGTGAGCGTGAACCAGCCGTTCGCGCCCTTCGCCGCGCCGTCCAGCGCCACCTTCACGGTCTGGTAGGTGCACATGGCGTGTCTCCTCTCGGGTGCCCGGGTCAGGCGCTCAGGTGGCGGCCGAAGAACGCGAAGATCTTCGCCCAGCCGTCCTTGGCGGCGGCGGGCCGGAACGCGGGCCGCTCGACGGCGAAGAACGCGTGCCCGGCGCCGGGGTAGATGTGGAACTCGTGCTCCTTGCCGAGCCGGGTCAGCTCCGCGTCCAGCGCGGCGACCTCGTCCGGCGCGGGGAACTTGTCGTCCTCGCCGAACAGGCCGAGCAGCGGGCACGACAGATTCGGCGCCTTCGACAGCACCGGCCGCGCGGTGAGCGGCGAGTCCGCGGGCGGGGCGTTGACGACGAACGCGCCGTAGCAGTCGACGGCGGCGTCGATGTCCAGCTCGCAGGCGGCGAGGAACGCCTGCCGCCCGCCCGAGCAGTGCCCGATGACGCCGATCTTGCCGTTGGCGTGCTCCAGCGAGTTCAGGTACGCGGCGGCCCCGGCGACGTCGCCGACGAGCTGCTCGTCCGGCACGCCGCCCTTGGCGCGGACGGCGGCGGCCTGGTCGTCGGGGCTGACCCCGGCGCCCTCGCGCGAGTACAGGTTCGGCACGACCGCGGCGTACCCGTGCGCGGCGAACGTGCGGGCGAACTCCTTGGTGCCGGGGTCGTAGCCGGGCAGGTGGTGGATCAGCACCACGCCGCCGCGCGGGGCGTCGCTCAGCGGGCGTGCGAGATACGCCTCCAGCTCGGCGTCCTCGTGCCCGGTGATGGTGACGGTTCCGGCCCACATCGCGTCGTTCATCGACCGTCAGGGCTCCCTTCTGCCGGTGGTTCGGATTTCAGGCGTGCATTTTTCAGGCGTGCAGCGTCCCGGCGCCGAGCAGGCCGAACAGCAGCAGCCCGACGATGATCCGGTAGACGACGAAGGACGTGAAGCTGTGCCGCGCCACGAACCGCAGCAGCCAGGCGATGGACGCGTACGCGACGGCGAACGACACGGCGGTGCCGACGGCGAGCGGCAGCGCGTCCGCCCCGGTGCCGAGCGCGGTGGGCAGCTCGTAGATCCCGGCGCCGGTCAGCGCGGGGATGCCGAGGAAGAACGACAGCCGGGTCGCGGCGACCCGGTCGAGGCCGAGCAGCAGCCCGGCCGAGATGGTCGCGCCGGACCGGGAGAAGCCGGGGAACAGCATGGCGAGGATCTGCGACGACCCGATCACCATCGCGTCGGTGAGGGACGTGTCGTCCTCGCCGCGCTTGTGCCGGCCGAGCCGGTCGGCGAGCCACATGACGACGCTGCCGCCGAGCAGCGACCCGGCGACCACCCACAGCGACGCCAGCGGGCCCTCGATGAGGTCCTTCGCGGCGACGCCGACGATGACGACGGGGATCGTCGCGAAGATCACCCACCAGCCGAACTTGTAGTCGTGGTGGTACCGCTCGGACGGGTCGGCGATCCCGCGCCCCCACGCGGTGACGATCCGGAGGATGTCCCGGAAGAAGTACACCAGCACGGCCGCGATCGCGCCGACCTGGATCACCGCGGTGAACCCGACGACGGCCTCGTCGTCCACCGGGATGCCCAGCAGCCCCTCGGTGATCTTCAGGTGCCCGGTCGAGGACACCGGCAGGAACTCGGTCAGGCCCTCCACGATCCCGAGGACGACGGCCTGCCCGACATTGATCACGCTCACCGGCCCGGTTCCTCTCCAGCCCCGCTCCCGCCCTGCGCGGGGGCCGCCGCGAGCCTACTGCGGCCCGCCGGGCGCGGTCCCCGCCCGGGGCGATGACTTCACCCATCCTTAACCGAACGGCCGCGTCCGGGCCGGGGACGCGCCGACGCGGGCCCATCCCGGCCTCCGGGGCTGGGTCACCCGGCCTTCGGGGTGGCGCGCAGCCCGAAGTGCAGGTAGCGCTCGCCGGTCGGGAGGGCGTAGAACGTCACGGGCATCCAGTTGTCGGTGCCGGGCTCCCGGACGGCGAAGACGTCCTCCTCGATCGCCGTCATCGGGTACTCCCGGACCGGGTCCGGCAGCATCGCGGCCAGCGGCCCGGTCGCCGTCGTGCGCAGGACGGGCCCGTCCTCGCCGCGGAGCACCTCCAGCCGCGAGCCGGCCCGCTCGTAGCGGCCGAGGTGCGGCTCGACGTCCGCGGCGACGGGCTCGGCGGGCGGCCGCAGCGCCGGCGTCGGCTCGACGCCGGCCAGCCCGGTGAAGATCTCCCGGGTCAGCGCCTCGCTGAGCCCGTCGGTGTCGCCGCCGTTGGTGAGCAGGACGGCGGCGAGGCCCTCGTCCGGCAGCATGTGGAAGTAGGCGTTCTGCCCGATCGTCGCGCCGCCGTGCCCGATCACCGGGTGCCCGTCCCAGGTCATCCTGCTCCAGCCGAGCCCCCAGGACTCGCCGAGCGTGCGGGTGTCCGGCAGCTCCGCGTGCCGGGCGGCCATGGCCGCGGCGCTCCGCGCGCTCAGCAGCCGCGCCCCGCCGGGCGCGAGCCCGCCCGTCAGGTGCAGGCGCGCGAAGGCGAGCACGTCCGCGGCGGACGCGCCGATCAGCCCGGCCGGGCCGATGGACCGCGGCAGCTGCCACACCGGCGCCCGGGACGGCGCCGCCCCGTCCGCGCTGACGTGGCCGACGGCGGCGCGGTGCAGCAGCGCCTCCTCCGGCAGCGTGATCGTGCGCCGCAGGCCCAGCGGTTCGAAGAGGCGCTCGCGCATCGCCTCGTCCCACGTCTTGCCGGTCAGCTTCTCGATGACCCGCCCGGCCAGCGAGAACCCGGCGTTGCAGTACGACCAGGTGGCGCCGAGCGGATGGTTCTGCGCCACGTCCGCGAGGACGGCGGTGTACTTCTCCAGGCAGTCGTCGCCGCGCCCGGTGTCGGTGAACACGTCGCCGTCGATGCCGCTGGTGTGGGTCAGCAGGTGCCGCATGGTGACGCGCTTCGCGGCCTCGCGGTCGGCCAGCCGCAGCTCGGGCAGCACCTCGGCGAGCGGCGCGTCGAGCTCGAGGAGCCCCTCGTCCACCAGCTGCATCACGACCGTCGCCGTCCACACCTTGGTGATCGACCCGATCTGGAACACCGAGTCGGTGGTGGTCTCCACGCCGGTGTCCTTGTTGAGGACGCCGTAGGCGGCCTCGGCGAGCTCGTCCTCCCGGCCGGGCCGCAGCCGCAGGATGCCGAGCGACGCGCCCGGCACGCGGTACCTCGGGGCGAGCGCCGCGAGCCGGCGCCGCCAGTGGTCCGCGTCGATCGGCGCGCGGTGCGAGCCGGCGGCGTCGGCGGCGTCACCCGCGTACCGCTCGGCCCGCTCCACGACGCGCCGGTCGCGGTCGCCGGCGCGGGGGCGCTGCGTCACCCCCAGATCTCCTCGGCGGTCTCCGCGATGAGGCGCAGCTTCGCCGCCTGCTGCTCGGCGGTCAGCACGTTGCCCTCGACCGTCGAGGAGAACCCGCACTGCGGCGACAGGCAGATCTGCTCCAGCGGCACGAACCGCGACGCCTCGTCGATGCGCCGCTTCAGGTCGTCCTTCGACTCCAGCTCGCCGCGCTTGGTGGTGACCAGCCCGAGCACGACCATCTTCCCCGGCGGGACGAACCGCAGCGGCTCGAAGCCCCCGGACCTGGCGTCGTCGTACTCCAGGAAGAACCCGTCCACGTCCAGCTCGCTGAACAGCGCCTCGGCGACGAAGTCGTAGCCGCCCTCCGCCGTCCAGGACGACCGGAAGTTGCCGCGGCACATGTGGGTGGTGACGTTCATGCCCTCGGGGCGCTTCGCCAGCGCGGCGTTGATCTGCTTGATGTAGCGCAGGTGCAGGTGGTCGGCGTCGTCGCCGCGCTCGGTGATCATGGCGCGCTGCGCGGGGTCGTTCAGGTAGGCCAGGCTGGTGTCGTCGAGCTGCAGGTACCGGCACCCCATCTCGCCGAGCCGCCGCACCTGCTCGGCGTACGCGGCGGCGAGGTCGGACCAGAACTCCTCGACGTCGGGGTAGACCTTCGGGTCGATCGAGGCCGGGCCGCCCCGGTAGTGGACCATGTTCGGCGACGGGATCGTCAGCTTGGGCGTCACGCCGTCCTCGACCGTCCGCTGCAGGAACGCGAAGTGGTCGGCGAAGATGGTCTCGTCCAACCGGATCTTGTCGTGCACCCGCAGCGCGGCCGTGCTGAACTCGATGTCGCCCTGCTCGTTGTGGAACCGCACCTTGATCTTGTCGTCCGCGGGGCTGATCCCGCCGAGCCGGTAGATGAAGTCCATGTGCCAGGACGTGCGGCGGAACTCCCCGTCCGTCGCCGACCGCAGCCCCGCCTCGCGCTGCATGGCGACCACGTCACGGATGGCGGCGTCCTCCGCCGCGGCCAGCGCGGCGTCGTCGATGCGGCCCTGGGCGTGGTCCTCCCGGGCGGTCAGCAGAGCCGGCGGACGCAGCAGGCTTCCGACGTGGTCGGCGCGGAACGGCGGCTCGGTGCGCAGAGACAAGACTTGCTCCTCTCGCGAGAAGGCGGTGTGGTCCTGCCAATCTAGGCAGGTCTGTGACGACGATCAACGAGTTGTCCAAAATGCCGCGCCACCTGGTGCGCAGCGGGGCCGGCGGCAGGTGGTCAGATGGAGCTCGCCGTGCGGGCGCCCGGCGGTCCGGGCGGCCCACAGGATCCGGGGCCGCCCGTCGCGCCCGACGGCGAGGTCCAGGGGGCCGGGAATCTCGGTGTAGGCGCCGACACGCGTGGCGTCGCGGCGGGTGCAGCCCGCGTCCCGGCAGGCGAGGAGCGTGACCGACGAGCCGGTCAGATCGTGGACGGCGACGAGCGGCAGCCCGTCCGTCCCGAGCGCGAGGGCGGGCGCCTGCTGGGCGAGGCCGGGCGGGCTGAGGACGGCGGTGTCGGCGGTCGCGCAGTCCGGCGTGCGGCAGCGCAGCATCGTGGCCGCGCCCGTGATCACGTCGCGGTAGGTGATGACGGGCCGGTCGTCGCCGGGAACGGCCACTTCGACGGCATCCGGATAGGCGTTGGACGTCCAGAATGCGGCTTGGCGCCCGGCATGGAGCTTTTCCTCCTGCTCGACGGTCAGGTCGCGGCGGGGGACGAGCTGTGTCGTCCGCCGCCGCCGGCACGAGGCGTCGCCGCAGCTGACCACGGTGATCCCGCCGTTGACGAGGTCCTCGTAGACGGCGACCGGGCGGCCGGACCGGCCGAGGGCGAGCGCGAGCGGCTTGTCCGCGACCCCGGTCGCCTCCGGCACCCGGACGGCCGCCAGGACGGTGGGCGCGCCGCAGGGCAGGCTCGCGCAGCGCATGATGCGCAGGCTGCTCGCCCCCCATTCGGTGTCCCTGTGCGGCCGGGGCGCCGCGGCCGCGACCACCACCCGGGAGCCGGACGCGGCGACGGCCACGGACGCCGAGAGGCCCGGCGGCCTCGCCCGGAGGGCGGCGGGGGCGGCGCGCATGTCCGGGCAGCCGCGGGCCGTGCAGGCGATCAGCCGGAGCAGGAGCGGCCGTTCGGGCGGGTCGCCGGCGTATTCGTCGCCGGTCTGCCAGCCCGCGATGACGAGTGCTCCGCCGGGCAGCGCCGCCGCGTCCGCTCTGTCCTCCACGTAGGGGACGTGCCGGACGAGGCGGTTGCTCTGGCAGGTGGGGTCGCCGCACGCGCGCAGGTCGAAGCCCGTCCCGCGGCGGGGGACGAGCACCGCCGGCCCGCCGCGGTCCGGCAGCAGCAGCACGTCCCGCCCGACGGCGTCCTCGATGACGTGGTCGGAGACCATGACCCAGTCGTAGGGGTCGGCGCGGAGCACCGCCCAGTGGACGAGGCCCGGCGCGGCGATGGCCAGCGCCGGCAGCACGGCCGCCCGGCCTAGTCTCGGCCGGCCTAGTCTCGGCCGGCCTAGTCTCGGCCGGCCTAGTCTCGGCCGGCGTGCTGCGGCCGGGAGCCTCGCCGCGGCGGCCGCGAGGTCGACGGGGCGGCGGTCCCGCTCGCCGGCGGTGTCCGGATACCACTGGCTCAGCGTCACGACCGCCAGGGCCGCGCCCTGCAGCAGGACGGCGAGCGCGCCGGCCGCCGTGCCGGTGACCCGGACCGCGATCGCGTGGGCGTCCTCGCCGAGCGGCCAGGCGGCCCACCAGCCGCCGGCGGCGACGGCGCCCGGCACCGCGAGCACGCAGCCGAGCACCGACCACGACCAGCGGGTCCGGCGGTGGCGGGTCAGGGTCCAGGCCCTGGCCACCGCCCGCACCGGCCCGGCTCCCTCCAGGACGACGAGCGGCACGGCGAGCACGGCCCAGCAGCTCAGGACCCCGCCCGCGACGCAGCCGATGATCCCCGGCCACGCCCGGAGCCAGAGCAGGAAGCCGCCGGCTCCCAGCAGCGGGATCGCCAGGAGGACGATCCCGGCCGCGAGGACGGCCCCCGCGAGGGCGGGCGCCTGCCGTGCCGCCCTCCGGGCCGCCGATCCGGCGGTGACGGGGCGGCCCAGCAGCAGGCCCGCCGCGACGAGGACGACGCTGACGACCGCGGCGACATGCGCGGCCAGGAGCGCGATCAGCGTCACGCCGGTGAAGAGGAGGATCCCGCGCGACAGCCCGTACGTGCGGATCTCGCCGTTGACCACATGGCCGTCGCCGCCGAGGGCCGTGACGGCGACCGCGACGCAGAGCAGCTGGACCGCGACGTAGCAGGCGATGACCGGCGCCGCCGCTCCCGCCAGCCCGGAGCGCAGCAGCCGCCAGGTCCGCCGGAGCGTCGTCAGCGCGCCCTCCGGGAACGCCGGGTCACGCGGCGGGGTCACCGGCCGGGACCTCCGCTCAGCAGGCGCACGGTGCGCCATGGCACGGGGGGCAGCTCGCGTGCGAAGACCGCCGGCGGCGTCGCGGCGGTGCCGGTGCGTCTCTCCGCCTGCTCCGTCACGGTCCCTCCGGGGTGTACCGCCTATCGGAGTTGACATCATCACCCACTGGCAGACAGAAGGCGCGTAAATACGGAGAATTCGGCGGCGTCGTCCGCTTCCGGCCGCTCCGGGCCGCTGACAGGTGGAGGAGGGGGGAGGGTCAGGTCCGGGGTTCGCGGCGCAGGAGGTAGGTGTCCATGATCCAGCCCTTGCGGGCGCGGGCCTCGGCGCGGACGGCCCGGATCTCGTCGGCGACCTCGCGGACGGGCCCGGAGACGAGGATCTCGTCGGGCGTGCCGAGGTAGGCGCCCCAGTAGATGTGGAAGTCGTCGCCGGCCTCGGCGAACGAGCAGTGCGCGTCCAGCATGACGAGGACGTCGTCGGCGGTGGGGCCCTCGGCGGCGAGGCGGCGGCCCGTCGTCAGGTGGACGGGCCGCCCCACGCGGGTCAGCCCGATCCGGTGCCGGGCGGTCAGCGCGGACACGCTGCTGATGCCCGGGATCACCTCGTACTCGAACTCCGCGTCGACCTCCCCGAGCGCGGCCAGCGTGCTGTCGTAGATTCCGGGGTCGCCCCAGACCAGGAACGCGCCGGTCTGCCCGTCCTCCAGCTCGTCGTCGACGAACGACTGGTAGATCCGCGCGCGGCGGGACCGCCAGTCCTCGACGGCGGCGGTGTAGGCGGGGCCGGAGGCGGTGCGGTCGCGCTCGGGGTCGGCGGCCTCGACGACCCGGTACGGGGGGCGGGCGTGCGCCGCGATGAGGTCGCGCCGCAGCCCGGCCAGCTCCCGCTTGGCCTCGCCCTTGCCGACGAGGAGGAACACGTCGGCGGCGGCGATGGCCTTGGCCGCCTGGAACGTCAGGTGGTCCGGGTCGCCCGCGCCGATCCCGATGATCGAAAGCCGCTTCACCCGGCCAAGAATGCCAGCTATAGACTTGGCGCCGCATGTCGTGGAGGAGGCCGGTGGACGCGCGTTCGATCACCGTCGTCGGCATCGGCGCGGACGGCTGGGACGGGCTCCCCGAGGCGTCCCGCACGGCGTTGCGGGAGGCGGAGGTGCTGCTCGGCAGCGCCCGCCAGCTCGGCCTCGTCGAGGAGACGGCGGCCGAACGCGTCGCCTGGCCGTCCCCGCTGCTCCCCGCGCTCCCCGGGCTGCTCGACCGGTACGCCGGACGCGCGGTCGCCGTCCTCGCGAGCGGCGACCCCATGTTCTACGGGATCGGCTCCGCGCTCGCCGACCTGGTCGGCGCGCGGCGGCTCCGGGTGCTGCCGCACCCGTCGTCGGCGTCGCTCGCGTGCGCCCGGCTCGGCTGGCCGCTGGACCGGACCGACGTCGTCAGCCTCGTCGGCCGCCCGCCGGAGACGCTGAACGCGGCGGTCGCGCCGGGCCGCCGCATCCTCGTGCTCGGCGCGGGGCGCGAGGCCCCCGCGGTCGTCGCCGCGCTGCTCACCGGCCGCGGCTTCGGCCCGAGCCGCATGACCGTCCTGTGCGACCTCGGCGCCGGGCACGAGACGGCGGAGCACGGCGTCGCCGCGCAGTGGACGGGCCCGGCCGCCTCCGCGCTCGCCGTCGTCGCCGTCGAATGCGCGCCCGGCCCGGACGCGGCGCCGCTGCCCCGCGTCGCCGGGCTGCCCGACGCGTCCTACGAGCACGACGGGCAGATCACCAAAAGCGAGGTCCGCGCGGTCACGCTGTCGCGTCTCGCGCCGCTGCCCGGCGAGCTGCTGTGGGACGTCGGCGCCGGGTCCGGCAGCGTCGCGATCGAGTGGGCGCGGGCGCATCCGTCCTGCGCCGCGGTCGCCGTCGAGAGGCGCCCCGACCGGGCCGCGCGGATCGGCCGCAACGCGCGGGCGCTCGGCGTGCCCGGCGTCCGCGTCGTCGAAGGCCGCGCCCCGGACGCGCTCGGCGGCCTCCCGCAGCCGGACGCCGTGTTCGTCGGCGGCGGCCTCACCGCCCCCGGCCTGCTGGAACGCTGCTGGGACGCGCTGCGCCCCGGCGGGCGGCTCGTCGCCAACGCCGTCACCCTCGAATCGGAGGCCGCGGTGGCCGGGCTCCACCGCACCCGCGGCGGCGAGCTGGTCCGCCTCCACGTCGAGCGGGCCGCGCCGCTGGGCGGGTTCACCGGCTGGCGCCCCGCGATGCCCGTCACCGTCTGGACGGCCCGGAAGGACACCCTGTGACCGTGCACTTCGTCGGCGCCGGCCCCGGCGCCGCCGACCTCATCACCGTCCGCGGCCTGCGCGTGCTGGAGTCCGCGCCCGTGTGCCTGTACGCGGGGTCGCTCGTGCCGCGCGAGCTGCTGGACGCGTGCCCGCCCGGCGCCCGGCTCGTCGACACCGCGGACATGACCCTCGACGAGATCGTCGCCGAGCTGACCGCCGCGCACCGCGCCGGCCTCGACGCCGCCCGGCTGCACTCCGGCGACCCGTCGGTGTTCAGCGCGGTCGCCGAGCAGATGCGGCGGCTGGACGCGGCCGGCGTGCCGTACGAGGTCGTCCCCGGCGTCCCGGCGTTCGCGGCCGCCGCGGCGTCGCTGCGCCGGGAACTGACCGTGCCGGGCGTCGGCCAGACCGTCATCCTGACCCGCACGGCCGTCCGCGCCACGCCGATGCCCGACGGCGAGGACCTCGCCACCCTCGGCGCGAGCGGCGCCACGATGGTGCTGCACCTGGCCGTCCAGCGCATCGACGAGATCGCAGCGGAGCTGGCGCCGCACTACGGCGCGGACTGCCCGGTCGCGGTCGTCGCCCGCGCCAGCCGCCCCGACGAGGTCGTCCTGCGCGGCACGCTCGCCGACATCGCGGAACGCGTCCGCGAGGCGGGGGTCAGGCGCACGGCGGTGATCGTCGTCGGCCGCGTCCTCACCGCGTCGGCGTTCCCCGACAGCCACCTCTACAGCGCCGCCAGGGACCGGGCGTGCGGCGCGTCCTGATCCTCGGCGGCACGGCGGAGGCCCGCGCCCTCGCGGCATCCCTCACCGGCGCGCACGTCGTCTCCTCCCTCGCCGGCCGCGTCACCGACCCGCGCCTCCCGGCGGGCGAGGTGCGCCTCGGCGGGTTCGGCGGCGCCGAGGGGCTCGCGGCCTGGCTCCGCGAGAACCGGATCGACCGCCTCGTGGACGCCACCCACCCGTTCGCCGAGCGGATGAGCGCGCACGCCGCGCACGCCGCGCGGGCGACCGGCGTCCCGCTGCTCGCGCTGCGCCGCCCCGGCTGGGCCGAGGAGGACGGCGACGACTGGCGCCGCGTCCCGTCCCTGCCGGCCGCCGCCGGAGCGCTGCCGCGCGGCGCCCGCGTCTTCCTCACCACCGGCCGCCGCAGCATCCCGGTGTTCGCCGCCCGCGCCGACGCGTGGTTCCTCGCCCGGTCGGTCGACCCGCCGGAGCCGCCCGTCCCGTCCAACGTGGAGGTGCTGCTGGCCCGCGGCCCCTACACGGTGGACGGCGAACGCGCGCTGCTCCGCGAGCACCGCCTGGACGTCCTCGTCACCAAGGACAGCGGCGGCGCGATGACCCGCGCGAAACTCACCGCCGCCCGCGACGCGCACATACCGGTCATCATGGTCGACCGTCCGCCGCTCCCCGAAGGCGTCCAGGCCACCGGCGACGTGGCCGCCGCCGCGGCCTGGGCTCAGGGGTAGCGGCGCGGCGTGTAGACCACGCCCTTGCCGGTGACCCGGGTGGTGGACGACCCCACGATGACCAGGCATCGCATGTCGACCTCCGCCGGGTCGAGCTTGCCGAGCGTCGTCACCGTCACGCTCTCCCCGGGACCGCCGACGTCCCGCCCGATCACCACCGGCGTCTCGGGGGAGCGGTGCTCCAGCAGCAGGTCGCGCGCCGCCGGAAGCTGGTGCCGCCGCCGGCTGGACGACGGGTTGTAGAGGGCCAGCACCAGGTCGGCCTCGGCGGCCGCCGAGATCCGCCGCGCGATCACGTCCCACGGTTTGAGGATGTCCGACAGCGACAGGACGCAGAAGTCGTGCCCGAGCGGCGCGCCGGCCCGCGCCGCGACCGCCTGCGCCGCGGTCAGACCCGGCACGACGTGCACGGGCACGCCGGCGAACTCGTCCTCGTCCGCGGCCTCCAGCACGGCCGCCGCCATCGCGAACACCCCCGGGTCGCCGGACGACACGACCGCGACGCGCGCCCCGTCCCGCGCCAGCGCCAGCGCGTGCCGGGCCCGGTCGGCCTCCACCCGGTTCCCGGACGCGTGCCGCCGCTGCCGCGGGTTCGGCGGCACCCGGTCCAGGTAGGGGCCGTAGCCGACGAGGTCGGTCGCGGACGCCAGGACGTCCAGCGCCTCCGGGGTGAGCCACGGCCGCCCGGCCGGGCCGAGCCCGACCACCCGCACCCAGCCGGGGCCCTCCGGCGGCGCCGGGGGAGGGGCCTCGAACGACCGCTCCGCCGGACTGGTCAGCAGCGCCAGCGACATGTACGGCACGTCCGCCGGATCGACGTCGGCGAGCGGCGCGACCCGCTGCCGGTCGGTGGCGGCCCGCTCCACGTACCAGGCGTCGCCGAGCCGCCCCGCGTCCTCGAACGCCCGCCTGACCTTGGGGAACGTCCGGCCGAGCTTGATCACGGCCGCCGCGTCGGCGCCGCGCAGCCGCTCGGCCAGCTCGCCGCCGGGCAGCGTGCCGGGCAGGACGGTCAGCGTCTCCTCCCGCTCCGCCAGGGGGCGCCCCGCCGCCGCCGACGCCGCGCTCAGCGACGTCACGCCGGGCACCACCTCGGTCGGGTAGTGCGGGGAGAGCCGCTTGTGCAGGTGCATGTAGGACCCGTAGAACAGCGGGTCGCCCTCGCTCAGCACCACGACGGTCCGCCCCGCGTCGAGGTGCGCGGCGAGCCGGGCGGCGCAGTCGGCGTAGAAGTCGTCCAGCGCCCCCTGGTAGCCGCCCGGGTGGCCGGTCGCCTCGGTCGTCACCGGGTAGACGAGCTGCTCCTCGACCTGGCCGTCCCGCAGGTACGGCGCGGCGACCGACCGGGCGATGCTGCGCCCGTGCCGCGCGGAGTGGTAGGCGACCACGTCGGCGCCGCCGATCAGCCGCGCCGCCTTCACCGTGACCAGTTCCGGATCGCCGGGGCCGACGCCCACGCCGAACAGCCGCCCCGCCATCACTCCGCCTCACTGGCGACGGCGTTGACCGCCGCCGCCGCCATCGCGCTGCCGCCGCGCCGCCCGCGCACCGCCAGGTGGTCGAGGCCGCTCGCGGCGAGCGCCTCCTTGGACTCGGCGGCGCCGATGAACCCGACCGGGATCCCGAGGACCGCCGCCGGCCGCCCCGCGCCCTCCTCGACCAGTTCCAGCAGCCGGAACAGCGCGGTCGGCGCGTTGCCGATCGCGACGACCGCGCCGTCGAGCCGGTCGCGCCACAGCTCCAGCGCCGCCGCGCTCCGCGTGGTGCCGAGCCGCGCCGCCAGCTCCGGCACGCCGGGATCGCCGAGCGTGCACACGACCTCGTTGCCGGCGGGCAGCCGCTTCCGGGTGATCCCGGACGCGACCATCCGCGCGTCGCACAGCACCGGCGCGCCGCCCAGCAGCGCCGACCGCGCCCGCTCCACCACCCCCGGCGACCACACAAGGTCCTGGACGAGGTCGGTCATCCCGCAGGCGTGGATCATCCGGACCGCGACCCGCGCCACGTCGTCCGGCAGGCCCGACAGGTCGGCCTCCGCGCGGATCGCCGCGAACGACCGCCGGTAGATCTCGGCGCCGTCCCGGACGTAGTCGATCACCGCTGCCCCTCCGCCGTCTCCGCCCCCACCGTCTCCGCCCCCACCGTCTTCAGCACGACCGGGCCGCGCGGCGTCCCGCACTTGCGCTCGCAGCCCGCCCAGTGCACGGGGGTCGCGGGGGCGCGCTCCAGCCCGCCGACCCACCGCCGCGCCTCGCCCTGCACGTCACCGCGCGACTTCGCGCATCCGGGGCTCCCGGTGCACGCCGACACCCCGACCCAGGGCGACGCCGCATCGACCGCGAACCCCGCCGCCCCGAGTTCCTCCGCGACCCGGCCCACCGAATCCGAGCCGAGGTCCCGCACCACGACGCTCCGCCAGGGGGTGACCCGCACGTCGTCCGCCGCCTCCGCGAGTGCCCCGGCCTGCGCACCGGACATCCGCCCGAGCGGAGGCACGGCCTCAAGCGCGGTGAGCCCGCCGCGCTGCGGGATGGCCCCCGCATACGGGCGGCGCGGCTCGGGAAGTTCGCGGATTTCGCCGAGTTCCGCCCCGAACCGTTCCGTGAGCCGTTCCGCGACGAGCCGCGGCCCGTCCGGCACCTCCGCCAACCGCCACGCGTCACCGCGGACGTCGAGGAACGCCTCCGCGGCCGCCACCAGCAAATCGATCGCACCGGCACTCACACCGGCACTCACGCCCGCACCCGCACCGTCCATGGACGGCCGATCGCCGGCCGGTACGCCGAACAGCAATGGCGAGTCGGCGAGGCGGAGGCCGGCCGGGGTGCAGGTCAGGTCGGCGCCGAGGGCCGCGACGTCGCCCGTGCCGTCGTCCAAGGCGAACAGGAAGCGGCCGGGAAGCCCGGCGAGCCGGGCGTTCGCGCACAGCGCCAGATCCAGCGCGGTGACCAGCGGGTCCGTCGCCAGGGTGCCGTGGACGCCACGTCCCCCTAACGGGGAGGCCACGATGTTGCGGACCCGTTCGTGGGACGGCGAAGGCAGCAGGCCCGCCGCCTCCAGGCGTCCCGCGAGCCGCCCCGGATCGCGGACGCCGCGCAGCTGCAGGTTGCCCCGCGACGTCAGTTCGATCACGTCGCCGCCCAGCTCCCGGGCCGCGGCGCCGAGCACCCGGAGCTGCGCGGACGTCACCGCGCCGCCCGGGACGCGGACGCGCGCCAGCGGCCCGTCGGCGGCGTCGTGGGTGCGCAGCGCGCCGGGGCACGCGTCGGCGCGGGCTCTGACATTCGGCACGGGGAGGATGTTAACCGCACTTTGCGGGCGGGCCGCGCTGCCGTACTGTTCTCCCCAGGCGATGGCAATGGGAGGAAGCCGGTGCGAATCCGGCGCGGTCCCGCCACTGTGACCGGGGAGCGAACCCCGCTGGAGGCCACTGTCCGCACGGACGGGAAGGCCGGGGCGAGCGTCGATCCGGGAGCCAGGACACTCCTGCCGTCGCGACACCCGCGACCGGGGCGAGGACCCCAGGGGGAGGAACGGCCGTGTCCGCCGACACCGTGCTGCTGCTGTCGACGTCCGACACCGATCTGCTGAGCGCGCGAGCGTCCGGCGCCGCCTACCGGCTCGGCAACCCGGCGCGGCTCGCCGTGGACGACCTGCCCGCGCTGCTCGACGGCGCCGCCCTCGTCGTCGTCCGGCTGCTCGGCGGGCGCCGCGCCTGGGAGGACGGCCTCGACGCGCTGCTCGCGGGGCCCCGCCCCGTCGTCGTCCTCGGCGGCGAGCAGGCCCCCGACGCCGAGCTGATGGAGCTGTCCACGGTCAGCGGCGGCGTCTGCGCGGAGGCCCACGCCTACCTCGCGCACGGCGGGCCGGGCAACCTCGCCGAGCTGCACGCGTTCCTGTCCGACACCGTGCTGCTGACCGGGCGCGGGTTCGCGCCGCCGGCGCCGGCCCCGGCGTGGGGGCTGCTCGAACGCGAGCCCCGCACCGCCGAGGGCCCGCTCATCGCCGTGCTGTACTACCGCGCCCACCACATGGCCGGGAACACCGCGTTCGTCGAGGCGCTGTGCGCGGCCGTCGAGGACGCCGGCGGCCGCGCGATGCCCGTCTTCTGCTCCTCGCTCCGCACCGCCGAACCCGCGCTGCTCGACACGCTCGGGCGGGCCGACGCGCTGGTCGTGACCGTGCTCGCGGCGGGCGGTTCGCGCCCCGCGGCGGCCGGGGCGGGCGGCGACGACGAGGCGTGGGACGTGGGGGCGCTCGCCGCGCTGGACGTCCCGATCCTGCAGGGCCTCTGCCTGACGACGAGCCGCGCCGACTGGGAGGCGAGCGACGACGGCCTGTCCCCGCTGGACGCCGCGTCGCAGGTCGCGATCCCCGAGTTCGACGGCCGCGTCATCACCGTCCCGTTCTCGTTCAAGGAGGTCGACGAGGACGGCCTCACCGTCTACCGGGCCGACCCGGAGCGGGCGGCGCGGGTCGCCGGGATCGCCGTGCGGCACGGCCGGCTCCGGCACACGCCCCCCGCCCGGCGCCGCGTCGTGGTGATGCTGTCGGCGTACCCGACCAAGCACTCCCGCGTCGGCAACGCCGTCGGGCTCGACACCCCGCTGAGCACCGTCCGGCTGCTGCGCCGCCTCGAACAGGACGGCTACGACCTCGGCGAGGGCTTCCCCGGCGTCCGCGAGCAGGACGGCGACGCGCTCGTGCACGCCCTCATCGCGGCCGGCGGCCAGGACGAGGACTGGCTCACCGAGGAGCAGCTCGCGGGCAACCCGGTCCGCATCTCCGCCGCGTCCTACGAGCGCTGGTACCGCACGCTCCCCGAGGAGCTGCGCGGGGAGATGGAGCTGCACTGGGGCCCGCCGCCAGGGCAGCTGTTCGTGCAGGACGGCGACATCGTCCTCGCCGCCCTCCGCGCCGGGAACGTCGTCGTGATGGTGCAGCCGCCGCGCGGCTTCGGGCAGAACCCCATCGCGATCTACCACGACCCCGACCTGCCGCCCAGCCACCACTACCTGGCCGCCTACCGGTGGCTGTCGGACGAGTTCGGCGCGCACGCGATCGTGCACGTCGGCAAGCACGGCAACCTGGAGTGGCTGCCCGGCAAGGCGGCGGGCATGTCGGCGTCGTGCGGCGCCGACGCCGCGCTCGGCGACGTCCCGCTGATCTACCCGTTCCTCGTCAACGACCCGGGGGAGGGGACGCAGGCGAAGCGGCGCGCGCACGCCGTCCTCGTCGACCACATGGTCCCGCCGATGGCCCGCGCCGAGACCTACGGCGACATCGCCCGCCTCGAACAGCTCCTGGACGAACACGCCGCCATCGCCGCGATGGACCCGGCGAAGCTGCCGGCGATCCGCGCGCAGATCTGGACGCTGATCCAGGCCGCCAGGCTCGACCACGACCTCGGCCTGGACGACCGCCCGCACGACAGCGAGTTCGACGACTTCCTCCTGCACGTGGACGGCTGGCTGTGCGAGGTGAAGGACGCGCAGATCCGCGACGGCCTGCACGTGCTCGGCGAGGCGCCGGAGGGCCGGACCCGCGTCGACCTGGTGCTGGCCATGCTCCGCGCCCGGCAGATGTGGTCGGGGCGCGAGACGCTGCCCGGCCTGCGCGAGGCGCTCGGCCTGTCCGAGGACGGCTCCGCCGGCCTCGCCGCCGTCGACGCGGCCGAGGCCGCCGCCCGCGACCTCGTCCAGGCCATGGAGGACGCGGGCTGGGCCGCGGACGCGGCCGCCGTTGCCGCCCGGCGGGTCCCCGCCGAGCGCCGCGGCCTCGTGGCCCGGGTCCTGGAGTTCGCCGCCGCCGAGGTCGTCCCGCGCCTGGCCCGGACGTCCGACGAGATCGACCACGTCCTGCACGCCCTCGACGGCGGCTACGTCCCGGCCGGGCCGAGCGGCTCGCCGCTGCGCGGCCTCGTCAACGTCCTGCCGACCGGCCGGAACTTCTACTCGGTGGACCCGCGCGCCGTCCCGAGCCGCCTCGCCTGGGAGACCGGGCAGGCGATGGCCGCCTCGCTCCTCGACCGCTACCGCGCCGACCACGGCGGCGAATGGCCGCGCTCGGTGGGCCTGTCGGTGTGGGGGACCAGCGCGATGCGCACCGCCGGCGACGACGTCGCGGAGGTGCTGGCGCTGCTCGGCGTCCGCCCGGAATGGGACGAGGCGTCGCGCCGCGTCACCGGCCTGGAGCCGATCCCGCCCGCCGAACTCGGCCGGCCGCGCATCGACGTGACCGTCCGCATCAGCGGGTTCTTCCGCGACGCGTTCCCGCACGTCGTCGCCATGCTGGACGACGCCGTCCGCCTCGTCGCCGCCCTCGACGAGCCCGACGCCGACAACTACGTCCGCGCCCACGTGCGGGCCGACACCGCCCGGCACGGCGACGCGGGCCGCGCCGCCCGCCGCGTCTTCGGGTCCGCGCCCGGCGCGTACGGGGCGGGGCTGCTGCCGCTCATCGACAGCCGCAACTGGCGCGACGACGCCGACCTCGCCGAGGTGTACGCGGTGTGGGGCGGCCACGCCTACGGCCGCGGCCTCGACGGCGTCCCCGCCCGCGACGACATGGAGAACGCCTACCGCCGCATCGCGGTCGCCGCCAAGAACGTCGACACCCGCGAGCACGACATCGCCGACTCCGACGACTACTTCCAGTACCACGGCGGCATGATCGCCACCGTCCGCGCACTGACCGGGACGTCCCCCGCCGCCTACGTCGGGGACAGCACCCGCCCGGACGCCGTCCGCACCCGCACGCTCTCCGAGGAGACCGCGCGGATCTTCCGGGCCCGCGTCGTCAACCCGCAGTGGCTGGCCGCGATGCGCCGGCACGGCTACAAGGGCGCGTTCGAGCTGGCCGCGACCGTCGACTACCTGTTCGGCTACGACGCCACCACCGGCGTCATGGCCGACTGGATGTACGACCGGCTCACCGCCGCCTACGTCCTGGACGAGCAGAACCGCGCGTTCATGGAGGAATCCAACCCGTGGGCCCTGCACGGCATCGCCGAGCGCCTGCTGGAGGCCGCCGAGCGCGGCATGTGGGAGCACCCCGACCCGAAGATCCTCCAGGGCCTCCAGGAGGTCTACCTCAAGGCGGAGGGCGACCTGGAGGACGACACCAGCCGCTGAGCCGCCTCCGGATGCCCGGCCCAGTGCAGGTGCAGGTAGGACGCGGTGATCCGGCCGCTGCCGTACCCGTCGCCGCCGCCCCGCCACCGGAACAGCGGCTCCGCGCCCCCGCCGAGGACCGTCCGGTGGAACTCGTGCCCACGGAACCGCTCGCCGACGCGGGTCAGCGGCGACTCCGCGACCGCGACCGCCTCCCGGTAGCCGAGCGTCAGCCGGGACGTCATGCGCGCCTTCCCCGGCACGAGCCCGCACATCTCCCGCCCGTCGAGTTCCTCGCAGAGATAGAGGAGTCCGGCGCATTCGGCGGCGACCGGCCCGCCGAACGACCGCACGGCGTCCCGCATCGGCCGGTTGGCGGCCAGCTCGGCGGCGTGCACTTCGGGGAACCCGCCGCCGATGACGAGCGCGGCCGTCCCGTCCGGCAGGGCCTCGTCGCGCAGCGGGTCGAACACCGCCACGTCGGCGCCCGCCGCCCGCAGCAGCTCCACGTTCTCCCGGTAGGAGAAGGTGAAGGCCGCGCCGCCCGCCACCGCGACGACCGGGCGCCCGCCGACCGGCGCGACGTGCTCGGCCGGGTCCCACACGGGGCCGGGCAGCGGCGGAGCGGTCCGGGCGAGCCGCAGCAGCGCCTCCACGTCGCACGACCCGGCGACCAGCGCGCCGAGCCGCTCCACCGCCCGCAGGGCCTCCGCGCCGCGCTCCGCCGCCGGGATCAGCCCGAGGTGCCGGGACGGGTTCACGACCGCGTCGTCCCGCCGGACCGCGCCGAGCACCGGCACGCCCGCCGACTCCAGCGCGCCCCGGCACAGCTCCTCGTGCCGGTCCGAGCCGACCCGGTTGAGGACGACGCCGCCGACCCGCACGCCAGGCTCGAACGTCGCGAACCCGTGCACGAGCGCCGCCACCGACCGGCTCTGCCGCGCCGCGTCCACGACCAGCACGACCGGCGCCGCGAGCAGGCGCGCCACATGCGCGGTGGACGCGAACCCCGTGTCGCCCCGCCCGTCGAAGAGCCCCATCACCCCCTCGACCACGGCCACGTCGCAGCCGGAGGCGCCGTGCCGGAACAGCGGCGCGACGCGCTCCTCGCCGGCGAGCCACGGGTCGAGGTTGCGGCCGGGCCGCCCGGCGGCGAGCGCGTGGTACCCGGGATCGATGTAGTCGGGGCCGACCTTGTGCGGCGACACCGCCAGCCCACGCGCGCGCAGCGCCGCGACCAGCCCGGTCGCGACCGTCGTCTTCCCGCTCCCGGACGCGGGCGCCGCGATGACGAGCCGCGGGATCACCACTCGATGCCCCGCTGCCCCTTCTGCCCGGCGTCCATCGGATGCCGGACCTTGCCCATCTCCGTCACCAGGTCGGCGGCCCCGATGAGCCGCTCCGGCGCGTCCCGCCCGGTGACGACGACGTGCTGGACGCCCGGGCGGGAGGTCAGCGCCTCCACCACGTCGTCCAGGTCCACCCAGCCCCACTTGATCGGATACGTGAACTCGTCCAGCACGTAGAAGCGGTACGTCTCGGCGGCCAGGTCCCGCTTGATCTGCGCCCAGCCCTCCCGCGCGGCCGCCGCGTGGTCCTCCTCGGCGCCGGGCCGCCGGATCCACGACCAGCCCTCGCCCATCTTGTGCCAGGCGACCGGCCCGCCCTCGCCGCTCTCGCCCAGCACCCGCAGCGCCCGCTCCTCGCCGATCCGCCACTTCGCCGACTTCACGAACTGGAACACCCCGACCGGCCAGCCCTGGTTCCACGCCCGCAGCGCCATCCCGAACGCGGCGGTCGACTTCCCCTTGCCGGGGCCGGTGTGGACGATCAGCAGCGGCCGGTTGCGGCGCTGCCGGGTGGTCAGGCCGTCGTCGGGGACGGACAGGGGCTTCCCCTGGGGCATGTCAGGCCGCCTTCCCGTGCTCGCGCGAGTTCTTCCCGTGCTCGTTCTTCCTGTGCTCGTTCTTCCTGTGCTCGCGGACGATCCCGCCGAGGTCCCGCAGCGGGACGAGCCGCGCGCCCAGCCGGGCGGCGAGCCGCCCCGCGAGACCGAGCCGGACCGGGCCGTCCTCGCAGTCCACGACGATCCCGGCCGTGCCCGCGAGCAGCCCGGCCGCCCGGTCCACGTCGCCGCCGGCGGTGGCGCGCCCGTCGGTGACGACCACGACGAGCGGACGCCGCGCCGGGTCCCGCAGCCGCTCCGCCCGCAGCACTCCGGCGGCCTTGACCAGCCCGGCGGCGAGGGGCGTGCGCCCGCCGGTCGGCAGCGCCCGCAGCCGCGCCGCGCCCGCCTCCACCGACGACGTCGGCGGCAGCACCAGCTCGGCGTCCCGCCCCCGGAAGGTGACGAGCCCGACCTTGTCGCGGCGCTGGTAGGCGTCCAGCAGCAGGCTCAGCACCGCCGTCTTCACCGCCGTCATCCGGCGGCGCGCCGCCATCGAGCCGCTGGCGTCCACGACGAACAGCACCAGGTTGCCCTCCCGGCCCTCCCGGACCGCCTCCCGCAGGTCGTCCGGCCGCAGCAGCAGCCCGGCCCCGGACCGCCCCCGCGTCCGCTGGTGCGGGGCCGCGGCCAGCAGCGTCGCCACCACGTGCGGGTCGCGCACCCGCTCCGCCGGCCGGCGCGCCCCGGTGACCCGGCCCCGCTCCGTCCGCGCCCGCGACCGCCGCCCCGCCGTGCCGTCCCCGACCCCCGGAACCTCCCACAACGGCACCGCGTGCGGCGCCGCCACCGCCGCGACCCGCTCGCCGGCGCCCGCGGAGTCCGAGGCCGGCGGGGCGTCGCCGTCCCGCGCCGATTCGCCCGCAGGGACGCCGTCATCCGGCGGGCCGTCACCACCCGATGCGCCGCCATCACCTGAAGAACCGCCATCACCCGAAGAACCGTCGTCACCAGGAGAACCGTCGTCACCCGAAGAACCGTCGTCACCAGGAGAACCGCCATCGTCCGGCGGGGCGCCGCCGCCCGGGGGCGGTTCGGGCGGATCGTCGTCGGGGGAGGAGTCGCGGAGAAGCTCGTCGAGGAGCGACTCGTCCAGGCCCGGGGCGTCGAACGGGTCGCGGCGGCGCCGGTGCGGCAGCGCCAGGCGGGCGGCGGCGCGCACGTCCGCGACGGCCACCTCGTCCCGCCCGTGCCAGGCCGCGTGCGCGAGCGCCGCGTTCGCGGTGACGAGGTCGGCGCGCAGGCCGTCCACCTCGAACCCGGCGCACACGGCCGCGATCTGCTCCAGCCGCGCGTCCGGGAGCCGCACACCGGGCAGCCGTCCGCGCGCGGCCGAGATGCGCGCCGCGAGCTCGGCCTCGGCGCCGGCCCAGCGCGCGGCGAACGCCTCCGGGTCCGCCTCGAACGCCAGCCGCCGCCGGACGACCTCCGCCCGCTCCTTCGGCTCCCGCGACGCCCGCACCTCGACGGTCAGCCCGAACCGGTCGAGGAGCTGCGGCCGCAGCTCGCCCTCCTCCGGGTTCATCGTCCCGACGAGCAGGAACCGGGCCGCGTGCCGGATCGACAGCGACTCGCGCTCCACGTAGCAGGTGCCGAGCGCGGCGGCGTCCAGCAGCAGGTCCACCAGGTGGTCGTGCAGCAGGTTCACCTCGTCCACGTAGAGGACGCCCCGGTGCGCCGCCGCGAGCAGCCCCGGCTCGAACGCCTTCACGCCCTCGGTCAGCGCCCGCTCCACGTCCAGCGATCCGGCGAGCCGGTCCTCCGACGCGCCGACCGGCAGCTCCACCAGCGCGGACGGCCGCCGCTCCACCGGGCCGCCCGGATCGTGCGGGCCGTCCGGGCAGGACGGGTCGGGCTCCGCCGGGTCGCACCCGAACCGGCAGCCCGCCACGACGTCCACGGCGGGCAGCTGGGCGGCCAGCGCCCGCACGATCGTCGACTTCGCGGTGCCCTTCTCGCCCCGCACCAGCACCCCGCCGACCTGCGGGGAAACGGCGTTGAGCAGCAGCGCCAGCTTCAGGTCGTCCAGGCCGACGACGGCGCTGAACGGATACAGGGCGTTCAAGGAACCACCTTCCGGTTGACGTGCGCGACCCGCCAGCCGCCTCGGGCGGCGGTGAGTCGCGTGGTGGACAGCGGGGCGAGGTCGATGCGGTCGCCCGCCGGGACGTCCAGCCCCAAGGCGTGGCACAGCGCGGCCCGGATGACGCCCGCGTCGCACACCGCGATGCCCGACGGGCGGCCGCCGAGCCACTCCGCGACCCGCGCCGCGACCGCGCTCCGCGGCTCGCCGCCGGGCGGTGCCGCGTCCGGATCCGACAGCCACCCGTCCAGCGCCGCGGGCTCGACGTCCGCGAACCGGACGCCCGCCCAGGAACCGCAGTCCGCCTCGGCGAGCGCCGCGACGGGCCGCGCGTCCAAGCCCAGCGCCGCGCAGGTCTCCCGGGCGGCCCGCGCCGGGGACGTCCACGCCGCGCCGTCCGGCAGCGCCCCGGCCAGCGCCCCGGCCAGCGCCCTGGCCCTGGCCAGGCCGCCCGCGTCGGCGGGGACCCCTCCGGCGGGGAAGCGGGCCTCCCGCATCCCCGCCGAGGTCGCGTGCCGGACGAACAGCACCCCGTTCAGGCCGGTACCGCGGCGGAACGCGCCGCCCGGTCGCAGAACCACCCGAACAGCGTGCCGAACGACGCCCAGAACACCAGCTGCGTCCCGAGCGAGGTCATGCGGAACTGCCACAGCAGCGTGGCGGGGAACCCGTCGGGCACCTCGTCCACCCCCGGCAGGAGCAGCGACGCGACCGCCACCGGGACGATGAACGCGAGCACCGCCGCGGGCCAGCGCGCCCACGGCCCGCCGGGCACGGCCCGCGACGTCGTCACCGCGATCGCGGTCGCGAGCAGCCCGACGCCGATCATCGCCAGGTACAGCAGCGTCCGACTGTTGATGGTCTCCGGGTCGCCCACCGCCGGCGGGTTCGCCGGATACTTCAGGAACGGGACGACGATGACGGCGGCGAAGCCGACACCGGCGGCGGCGAGCGCCAGCCCGCCGTCCGACCGCGGGCCGACGCGGCCCCGCAGCCCCGCGTAGACGAGCGCGAACACGCCGCCGACGGCGAGCCCGTACAGCCCGGTGGCGAGGAACAGCCCGGCCTTCTGCGTGCCCCGGCCCACCTCTTCACCGTGCTCGTGTGCCTGCTCGTGCGCCTGCTCGCCCGCACCTTGCGCGTGCTCGTGGGCGGCGGCGTTCTCCAACGCGATCGCCTCGTCGATGCGCGGCTCACCGGCCGCGAAGGCGAAGACGCCCGCGACGAGGCCGGCCAGGAGGCCCAGAAGAAGGCCCCTGACCAGCAGGGTGCGCACCATGCGGCGGCCTAGTGGCAGGGCACGCCGAGCAGGTGCCGCCCGTCGTGCATCAGCTCGTGGAGGTAGCCGCCCGCCTGCGACACGGCGCCGTTGTCCATCAGGACGAGGTAGCCGAGCAGCAGCAGCACGGGCACCGCGAGCAGCCAGGGAACGAGGCGGGGAAGGGGGATGGTTCGAGCGGACAGCGTGCTCACGGAGCCTCCGTAGGGGATCTAGCGCGTCCCGGACTATGAGGTCGCGGCTACCCGAGCGACCTGGCTCCCGGGATCGTCGTCCCGGATACAGTGGCGCGTCCGCACCGGCATCTCACCGGATTTCCCTCGGGCAACCGTGAATCAAGCGAACCGTACGACCTCCCTCTCGGGGTGTCAACAGACGTTCACACGACCGTGCAAGGAGCGCCGTTGAGGGTGAAGGCGCTCGGCGCGCCGGTGTCGCCGGTGTGGGTCGCCTGCAGACCGATGCTGATCGAGCCGCCCGCCGGGATCGCCGCGTTGTAGGACGCGTTCGTCGCGCTGACCGCGCCGCTCTTCGGCCGGTAGTCCGCGCCCCACCCGGACGTGATCGTCTGCCCGGCGGGCAGGGTGAAGCCGAGCGTCCATCCGTCGACCGGGGCCGATCCGGTGTTGGTGATGGTGATGCTCGCGACCAGGCCCGTGTTCCACGCGTTGACCGAGTAGGCGACGCCGCAGTCGGAGGACCCGTCGTCCGGCGGCTCCGTCGTGCCGCCCTGGTCGAGCCCGAAGAACTCGATCGTCCGCTGCGCCATGCCCGACGCCATGAGGTTGTGGCCCACGCCCTGCAGGGAGTACGCCTCGACCTTGTCGCCGTACCGCGTCCGGGTCCAGCCCTGCCGCGGCTGGTCGGTGGAGGTCGGCGCGGCCGGCAGGCCGTGGACGTTCGTCCACTGGTCGATCTCCTCGCCGAAGTTGGGGTAGCGCAGCGTGTCGTCCGCCGTGCCGTGCCACAGCTGCACCCGCGGCCGGGGACCCGAGTACCCGGGGTAGGCGGACCGGGCGATGTCGCCCCATTCCTGCGGCGTCTTCAGGACGGTCCCGTTGGCGCACGCGCTGTTCCACTCCGAGCCGTCGGCCGTGGCGAAGCACCCGTCCGGCACCCCGGCGAACACCGCGCCCGCCGCGAACACGTCGGGGTAGTTCGCGAGCATGACGTTCGTCATCATCGCGCCGGACGACACGCCGGTGACGAACACCCGGGACGCGTCCCCGCCGTACCGCTGCAGCGTGTACCGGACCATCGACACGAGCCCCACCGGGTCGCTCCCGCCGTCCCGCCTCAGCGCCTGCGGCGACGACACGTCGAAGCAGTTCCCGCTGCGCGTCGCCGACGGGTACACGACGATGAACCCGTACTGGTCGGCGAGCCGCGCGAACTCCGTCCCCGAGTACATCGCCGGCCCGGACCCCGTGCACCAGTGGACGGCCAGCAGCACCGGCGGCCTCTCCTGGACGCGGTCGGGCACGTACAGGTGCATCCGGAGCCCGGTCGGGTTCGTCCCGAAGTCCGTGACCTCCGTCAACGCCGCCGCCGACGCCGGCGGCCCCACCAGCACGGCCAGCGCCGCGGCCAGCGCCGCCACGAGCACACCAAGGGCCCTCACGAGAACCACCGCTTCCTGTTCGCGAGCCGCCCGGCGACCGCCACTATGCGGCCGCCCGCCGGACGCGGACAAGAAGCCTTCCACCGGTTTCACCCGCCGCCGGGAACGAGGTGACAACGGGGCGGCGGACTGCCAGGCTTTCCACGACCCGCCGCTTTCGCGGCGACCGGGTGCTTGGGGCCTGCGCGGCGGCCGCGCGGTACAGGGGACAGGAGGCGACGGCTGTGACCGTCTCTATGGTGAAGGGCCAGCGGATCTCGCTGGAGAAGCCGGGCGGCGCGCTGAGCATGGTCCGTATGGGCCTGGGCTGGGACGCGGTGAAGAAGAAGGGGTTCTTCGGCTCCCGCGAGCGCGAGATCGACCTCGACGCGTCCTGCGTCCTCTTCGCCGACGCCAACCTCGCGGACGTCGTGTACTTCGGCAAGCTCGTCAGCGACGACGGCTCCGTCCGGCACACCGGCGACAACCTCACCGGGGCGGGCGACGGCGACGACGAGTCCGTCATCGTCGACCTGAACCGCCTCCCGGTGCACGTCACCTCGCTGGTGTTCACGGTCAGCTCGTTCAACGGCCAGACCTTCAACGAGGTGGAGAACGCCTTCTGCCGGCTGGTCAACGAGGTGGACGGCGGCGAGCTCGCCCGGTACACGCTGACCGGCGGCGGCGCCCACACCGCGATGGTCATGGCCCGGATCTACCGCCACAACGGCGGCTGGAAGATGAACGCCATCGGCGAGCCGTGCCACGGCCGCACGTTCCAGGACATGCTCCCGGCGATCTCGGCGCACGCCTGACCGCCGATGCTCGAACTCACCCGCGGCGCCAACGCGGCGCTGCCCGCCCGGCGGGTGACCGCGACGGTGTCCTGCGCCGCGCCGGTGGACGTCAGCGCGCTGCTGGTCGGCCCTGACCTGCGCGTCCGCTCCGACGCCGACCTGGTGTTCTTCAACGCCCCGGAGGCGCCGGGCGTCCGCTGGTCCGACTCCGGAGGCCAGCGGGTCGACCTCGACCTGGACGCGGTGCCGGCCGACACCGCGGTGCTGATCGCGGTGAGCCTCACCGGCACGACCGCGTTCGGGTCGGTGCCGCCGCCGCGCATCGGCCTGACCGCCGATGCGACCCCGGTCGCGGAGTTCACCGTCCAGGGCCTGGGCGAGGAGAAGGCGATCATCGGGCTGGAGGTCTACCGCCGCGCCGACCGCTGGAAGGTGCGCGCCGTCGGCCAGGGCTACGCGGGCGGCCTGGCCGAACTGGTGGCGGCCCACGGCATAGAGGTCGACGACCCGGGGGACCCGGCGCCGCCGCCCGCCCCGGCGCCGCGACCGTCCGCCCCGGCGCCGCCGGTGCCGCGAACGGTCCCGCCGCCGCAGCCTCCGCCCGCCAACGAGGTCGGCTACTTCGAACGCTGCTGGCTGATCTGGGAGGACGCGAGCCGCTCGCTCGCCGCCTTCCGCTCCGCCACCGAGCACGCGCTGACCGTCCGCAACGAGGAGATCGCCGGGCGCCGCCCCCGCGGGCGCTTCGACGAGCTGATGTCCACCGCGCACGAGCGCCTGAGTTCGGACGCCGCCCAGCTCCGCGACGAGCTGGCCCGGGTGGAGCCGCACGTCCCGGCGGAGGTCGCGCCGTTCGACGCGCCGTCCTGGCTGACCTGGCGGCCCCGCACCGACCTGGCCGACGGCGTCCTGCTCGGCCGCCTGTCCACCGCGGAGCTGCCCGATCTGCGGATACCGCTCGTCCTCCGGCTGCCGTGGCGGCGTGCCGTGTGGATCTCGCAGGGCACGATGCCCGGCGACTCCGCCGCCTACGCCTGGTCGCTGGCCACCCGCTTCCTGGCCGCCGCCCCGCCCGGGCTGGCCGGCCTGGAGGTGATCGACGCGCCGGGCCTGTCGGGCGCGGGCTGGCTGCACGGCTTCGACCCGGGCACGTCCGCCCGGCTGCTGGGCGGCGGCGTCGCCGTCGGCACGGGTGCGGCCGAGCGGATCCGCCGCCTGCTCGACCTGGTCGACCTGCGCCGGATCGGCGGCGAGGAGGACCTGCCCGGCGGCGGCCCGCCCGTCCGCCTGGCGGTGATCCTCGACGCGGGCGCCGCCCTCGACGGCGAGGACGCGCACCAGCTCCTGCGCCTCGCCGAGGACGGTCCGGCGGTCGGCGTCCCCGTCCTGCTGGTGGAGACCGACACCCCGGCCGCCGAGTCGGTGCGCACGGTGCGCCTGCGCCAGTCCTGCAACAACCTGCCGTCCAGCGAGGACGCGATCGCCGACTCCTGGGTCGGCACCGACTGGACCCTCACTCCCGACGTCCTCCCGGACGCCGCCGGCCCACACGCCCCGGCCCTCCTGACCCACGTCCTCTCGCTCCACGCACGGGCTCTGGCCTCCTACGACTGACCGTTTGCCATGACTTGGACTCCCCGTGACGGGAGATGCATCAAGCCATGCCGGATCGTGCGTAGCGTGACGGCATGGCGAATGCCATCTCACGGCAGCAGGTCATCGACGTGGCGACCCGGCTGTTCAGCGAACTCGGCTATGACGGGACATCCCTGCAACTGATCTCGGACGCCATGGGGGCGGCCCCCTCGGCGATCGTGGAGGTCGCCGGCGACAAGCGCGCGCTCTACCTGGAGGTCATGAGCCGCGCCTTCGAGGCCGAACGCACCATGCTCGAAACCGCCATAGCCGAGGCGGAACCCGGCCGCGCCGCCGTCCACCAGATAGTCGACGCCTACCTCGACTTCCACCTCATGCACCCGCACAACCGCTCGCTGTGGGCCCACCGCTGGGTCGACGACGCCGCCGACATCTCCGAACTGGAGGACCGCTACGCCCGCCCGCTCCTCAACATGGCCGCCCACAAGATCCGCGACGCGGTCCCACCGGACGTCGACCCGTACTACCTCCTGGGCACCATGGTCTGGTGCGTCCACGGCTTCCTGGGGTCAGGCGTCCTGGAACGCGACCATGGCATGCGCAGATCCGACAACCCGGAAGCAGTGATGTCCTTCTGCCACCACCTGCACGTCCTAATGGACCGCCTGCTGGCCCCCCGAAACGACCGTCACGATGCCTGGTCCACGTAGACGGCCGTCGTGAGCCACACGGCAGTGGCGCAAACCCGCAGATCTGCAACAACCTGAGCCGGCAAAGAAGACAGGAGAGCCGCAACCCCGCAGGCGGTCACCAACCTGAGCCGGGAGGGGGGCGTGGGGGGCGCCGGGAC
>NZ_JBEORG010000048.1:0-45373 GCF_040302145.1 Spirillospora sp. NPDC127506
ACGCCCTTGCCTCCGGCTCGGAGTTAGCACCACCTCTTCCTCCAGGGGACTTTCACCCCCAAGCAATCGCCCATGCTGGGCGCACCATGCGAAAGGGCCGGCGGTGCGGTCACCGCCAGCCCTCTCAGCGTGCCCGGTCAGCTGTTCTTGGCCGACTCCTCCTCGGTCGCGGGGGCCTTGGAGTCGGCGCCGACGGCCGCCTCCTCCGGGGCCTCGACGGCGTCGGCGTCGCCGGCGTCCACCGCCTTGCCGGGCTGCCCGCCCTCGACGGCCGGGTCGGCGGCCGGCTCGGCGATCGGGTCGGCGCGCCGCTTGGAGATGACGATCGCCGCGACGACGACCGCGACGGCCAGCACGGTCACCACGACGCGCAGCGCGGTGTTGCCCGCGTAGGTCACCACCGCGTCCGCGATCAGCAGCGCGACCAGGTTCATCACCTTGATCAGCGGGTTGATCGCGGGGCCGGCGGTGTCCTTGAACGGGTCGCCGACCGTGTCGCCGATGACCGTCGCCTCGTGCGCCTCGCTGCCCTTGCCGCCGAGGTGGCCCTCCTCGACGAGCTTCTTGGCGTTGTCCCAGGCGCCGCCGGAGTTGGCGAGGAACACCGCCATCAGCACGCCGGCGGCGATCGCGCCGCCCAGGTAGGCGCCGAGCGGCGCGTACCCGAGCGCGAACCCGACCGCGATCGGCGTCATGATCGCCAGCAGGCCGGGGGTGGCGAGCTCGCGCTGCGCGTCCCGGGTGCAGATGTCCACGACCCGGTCGTAGTCGGGCTGCTCGGTGTAGTCCATGATCCCGGGCTTGGTGCGGAACTGGTCGCGCACCTCCACCACGACCCGTCCGGCCGCCCGGCCGACCGCCATGATCGCCAGGCCGGAGAACAGGAACACCACGGCCGCACCGACGATCAGCCCGATCAGCACGTTCGGGCTGTCGATGGAGAGGTTGAAGTTGACGAACTCGTCGCCGATCGCGTCCTTCGCGCTGCTGGACGCGTCGTTGAGCGCGGCGATCACCGTCGTCCGGAAGGAGCCGAACAGCGCGGTCGCGGCGAGCACCGCCGTGGCGATCGCGATGCCCTTGGTGATCGCCTTGGTGGTGTTGCCGACCGCGTCGAGCCGCTCCAGGACGGCCGCGGCCTCGCCCTTCACGTCCCCGGACATCTCGGCGATGCCCTGGGCGTTGTCGGAGACGGGACCGAAGGTGTCCATCGAGACGATCACGCCGACCGTGGTCAGCAGCCCGGTGCCGGCCATCGCCACCGCGAACAGCGCGACGGTGGTGTTGCCGAAGCCGAGCAGGAACGCCCCGTACACCGCGCCGCCGATGACGAGCGCGGTGTAGACGGCCGACTCCAGGCCGAGCGAGATGCCGGACAGGATGACGGTCGCCGGGCCCGTTCGGGCGCTGTCGGTGACCTCCTTGACGGGCTTGCGGTTCGTCTCGGTGAAGTAGCCGGTGAGCAGCTGGATGACGCTCGCCAGCACGATGCCGATGATGACCGAGCCGAGGGCGACCCAGCGCGGGTCGGCGTCCAGGCCCCGGATGGCCTGGTCGGTGACGCCGCTCAGGTCCGCGAAGGACGAGGGCAGGTAGGTGAACGCGGCGATCGCGACGAGGATCGCCGAGATGCCCGCCGAGATGAAGAAGCCCCGGTTGATCGCCGTCATGCCGGAGCGGTCGCCGGAGCGGGGGGCCACCGCGAAGATGCCGATCACCGCGGTGATCACACCGATCATCGGGACGATCAGCGGGAACACCAGGCCCTCGGTGCCGAACGCCGCCGTCCCCAGGATGAGCGCGGCGACCAGCGTGACCGCGTACGACTCGAACAGGTCGGCGGCCATGCCGGCGCAGTCGCCGACGTTGTCGCCCACGTTGTCGGCGATCGTCGCCGCGTTGCGCGGGTCGTCCTCCGGGATGCCCTGCTCGACCTTGCCGACGAGGTCGGCGCCGACGTCCGCGGCCTTGGTGAAGATGCCGCCGCCGACTCGCATGAACATGGCGAGCAGCGCGGCGCCGAACCCGAAGCCCTCCAGCACCTTCGGCGCGTCGCCCTGGTAGGCGAGGACGACGATCGCGGCGCCGAACAGGCCCAGGCCGACGGTGAACATGCCGGCGACGCCGCCGGTGCGGAACGCGATCCGCATGGCGGTCTTCTCGCCGCCCTCCTCGCGCGCCGCCGCGGCGACCCGGACGTTGCCGCGGACCGCGAGCCACATGCCGGTGAACCCGGTGACGGCGGAGAACAGCGCGCCGATGACGAAGAAGACCGACCGGCCGATCCGCTCGCTCGTCGAGTCGGCGGGGAGCAGCAGCAGGACGAGCGGGATCAGCACGACGAATATCGCGACCGTGCGGAACTGGCGTTTCAGGTAGGCGCCCGCACCCACCTGCACGGCCCGCGCGATCTCTTGCATCTTGGCGGTGCCCTGGCCAGCGGCCAGGACATCGCGGACGAGACCCGCGGCGACGGCCAGTGCCAACAGTGCGATCACAGCGACGACGACGACCAGGGAGAGGTCGCCGCCGCCGAGATCCACTTCTGCGCTGGCCGGGCTTGACAGGGAAAACCCGGACATCCGTCCTCCTCGACAGGGGCATTGCGACTGGATCGTCACCTAGAAGACGATCTTTACCGCGTACCCCGCGAGTCATGATTTCGAACGCCTCGCACGGCAACGCGGGTGCCGGGAGTCTACGCAGGCGCAAGTCGAATGTTAAGGCCGCCCGGCCCTTGATGAAGATGTCACCGAAATGCAATGGCCGATACGCCGGAAATGGAGCCTAAGACCCGCACAGGGGTCATTGTCCCAGGTCAGCCTGGGTTAGACAGCCCTCACCCGGCGGCAACCTTCACACGCGCACGCGCCAATCGGCGCCGCGCCCCGGCGGCGGGCGTCGCATTCAAGGTAGGCATTAACACGAATTTTGTCCAGCCCCAAATCGCCCGAACCGAGTTCATCCGCCTGAGAATCTCACAACATCGGCAACACGGGCCCCACCACACCCACCCCGGTGACCGACGGCACGGCCTCCAGGTCCGGGGCCGGAAAGACTGAGGCCCCGCCGGTGGCGGGGCCTTCGGTCGTGTGGGGCGGGCGCGCGGCTAGATGGTCGCCTCGGCTTCGGCCGGCCAGCTCATCCGTATCTGGACCCCCTTGGGAGTGGAGGCGATCTCCACGTCGTCGGCGAGGCCGGCGATGACCGCCAGCCCCAGCTCCGCCGTGCCCTCGCCCCAGCCGCCGTCCTCGAACTCGCCGTCGTCCACGGCCGTCTGGAGGTCGCCCGGCGTGTCGTCGCCGGGGACGGTGTCGCTGACGGTCACCTCGAAGCGGCGGTCGGCGCCGCTCAGTTCGAGGCGGACGGGCTCGTCCGGGCAGTGCCGGCGGTGCGCCTCCACGGCGCGCGAGCACGCCTCGCCGACCGCAAGCCTGACCTCGTCCAGCAGCGGCTCGGCGACGCCACTGCGGCGGGCCACGGCGGTCACGATCAGGCGGGCGGTCCGCACGTGGACGGGCAGCGCGCTGAAGGACAGTTCAACGGTCGACATCTCAGCTGCAGGCCGCCTACTTGGCGTCCTTGCGCTTCGCCTCGGCATCGGCGATGGAGTCGTGGATGCCGAACACCTTGGTCAGCCCGGTGATCCGGAAGATCTTGAGGATGCGCTCCTGGGTGCACACCAGTTCCAGCGAGCCGTCGTGCGCGCGCACCCGCTTGAGCCCGCCGACGAGGACGCCGAGCCCGGTGGAGTCGAGGAACTCCACCTTCTCCATGTCCACGAGCAGGTGGAACTTGCCCTTGTTGACCAGGTCGATGAGCTTCTCGCGAAGCTTCGGCGCCGTGTAGACGTCGATCTCGCCCTCCACGTTGATGACGGTGAGGCCATCGTCGGTGGTGTAGTCGTTCACCTTCAGGTCCACAGATCCTCCACGCGCCGTGCAGCACTATCCGATCCCGATGCCCGGGCCACCGGACAGTGGCCGGCCATCGAGACTTCGCCGTGATTCAACCACGCTCCGGCGTCGTGCACGCACGTAATCGCCCACTCGGGCGAAAGTTCGCGCCATCCCGTCTGACCTGCTGCTCTACCGGCCAGGGCAGGGGGTACGGGCACCTCGGCGCCGGGGCGTTCCCGTAGTTCTGCCCAGGCTGGCAAACTGAAAACCTGATGGGCGTCCAAAGATCTTCAACTCCCCTCGACCGGCTCCTCGCCGACCCGTCGCGGCGCGACCGCATCACCCATGTGGAGCGCGTTCCCGCACGTCGGGGCCGCCGTGCCGGGTGGCCGGCCTGGGCGCCTCCGCTGCTGGTCGAGCGGCTCGCGGCGGCGGGCATAGAGGCGCCCTGGGAGCACCAGGCCGCCGCCGCCGAACACGCCCGCGCGGGACGCTCCGTGATCATCGCCACAGGCACCGCGTCCGGGAAGTCCCTCGCCTACCTGCTGCCCTGCATCGACGCGATCTATGCCGGGGAGGAGAATCCTCGCCACGAGGGGACGATCCTCTACCTGTCGCCCACCAAGGCGCTCGCCGCCGACCAGCTCCGCGCGCTCCGCTCCCTGCACCTGACCCGGGTCCGCGCCGCGACCTACGACGGGGACACCCCGCAGGACGAGCGGACGTGGGTCCGGCAGCACGCGAACTATGTGCTGACGAACCCGGACATGCTGCATCGGTCGATCCTGCCGGGGCATGCGCGCTGGTCCTCCTTCCTGCGCCGCCTCCGGTACGTCGTCATCGACGAGGCGCACGGATACCGCGGCGTCTTCGGGTCGCACGTCGCGCATGTCCTGCGCCGCCTGCGCCGGCTGTGCGGGCGGTACCACGCGTCCCCCACCTTCATCCTGGCGTCGGCGACGGCGTCCTCGCCCGCGGCCGCCGCGTCCCGCCTCACCGGCCTGGACGTCGTCGCGGTGGACGACGACGCCTCCCCGCGCGGGCCCGCGACCTTCGCGCTCTGGGAACCGCCCCTCACCGAACTCCGCGGCGAACGCGGCGCCCCCGTCCGCCGCACGGCCACGGCCGAGGCGGGCGACCTGCTGGCCGACCTCGTCGTCGAGGGCGTCCAGACGCTCGCGTTCGTCCGGTCCAGGCGCGGGGCGGAGTCGGTGGCGCTCGGCGCCAAGCGCGCGCTGCACGAGGTCGCGCCGTCCTTGGCCGACCAGGTGGCCGCCTACCGCGCGGGCTACCTGCCCGAGGAGCGGCGCGCACTGGAGGCGGCCCTCCGCTCCCGCTCCATCGTCGGCCTGGCGAGCACCAACGCGCTCGAACTCGGCGTCGACGTCTCCGGCCTCGACGCCGTCCTCGTCTGCGGCTGGCCCGGCACCCGCGCGTCGCTCTGGCAGCAGGCCGGACGCGCCGGACGTTCCGGGCAGTCCGCCCTGGCCGTCCTCGTCGCGCGGGACGACCCGCTCGACACGTACCTCGTCCACCACCCCGAGGCGATCTTCGGGACGCCGGTCGAGGCGACCGTGCTCGACCCCGACAACCCGTACGTCCTTGAACCGCACCTTTGTGCGGCCGCGTCCGAGATGCCGCTCACCGAGGAGGACCTCCCCCTCTTCGGCCCGGCGACCGCCGACCTGCTGCCCGACCTCGTCCGCCGGGGCTTCCTCCGGCGGCGCCCCGCGGGCTGGTACTGGACGCGCCGCGACAAGGCCGCCGACCTGGCCGACATCCGCGGGGCGGGCGGCGCACCCGTCCAGGTGGTGGAGATGTCGACGGGCCGGCTCCTCGGCACCGTGGACGAGGCGTCGGCGCACACGACCGTCCACGAGGGCGCCGTCTACATCCACCAGGGCGAGTCGTACATCGTCCAATCACTCGACCTGGACGACTCCGTCGCGCTCGTAGAAGCGGCCGACCCCGACTACTCGACGACCGCTCGCGACATCACCGACATCAGCATCGTCGAACGGCTCCGCTCGACCTCCTGGGGCGAGGCCACGCTCTGCTTCGGAACCGTCGAAGTGACCCGCCAGGTGGTCGCCTACCAGATGCGCCGCCTGCAGACAGGGGAGATGCTCGGCGAGAAACCCCTGGACCTACCGCCCCGCACCCTCCGCACCCGCGCCGTGTGGTGGACGCTCTCCGACTCGCAGATCGCCTCCCTGGGCGACCTCGACCTGGCGGGCGCGGCCCACGCAGCCGAACACGCCTCGATCGGCCTCCTGCCCCTGTTCGCGACCTGCGACCGCTGGGACATCGGCGGCGTCTCCACGGCCGTCCACCCCGACACGGGCCTGCTCACCGTCTTCGTGTACGACGGCCACGAAGGCGGCGCGGGCTTCGCCGAACGCGGCTACGCGGACGCCTCCTCCTGGCTGCACGCGACCCGCGACGCGATCGCCTCCTGCGAGTGCGACTCAGGCTGCCCGTCCTGCATCCAGTCCCCCAAGTGCGGCAACGGCAACGACCCCCTGGACAAACGAGGCGCGCTGACCCTCCTGGCGGCCCTACTGGCCCAGGCCCCCAAGTAGCACCGGCCCCGGCGGCGGGGCCTCCATCAATTCGGCGCGACGCGTTGGGCCGGAACCGACGGCTGGTCGCCCATCCCGCGGCGCGCCTGGGCGAGCGCCTGCTGCAGCCTCCGCCGCTCCATCTCCAGCGTCTGCAGGGACTCCTCGTGCTCGTCCCGCAGGTCCCGCAGCTCACGGCGCATGTTCATCGCCCGGCGGAAGCCCAGCGTCGCGACCGTCAGACCGGCCATGAACACGATCGCCACCACGGCGCCGGCCATGAAGACGTGCCACTCCTGCGTGATCCCCGGAATCTCGTGGCCGAACGCGGACATCTGGGCGCTTCCCGTGTTGTCCAGCACCACGGCGACACCCACCACGGCGGCGGCGAGCGCGACGATCAGCCCCAGGAAGATCATGCGGAGGGTCTCCTCTCCATCAGGCCCCCACTGACAGGGCCGAGGTCTCGGACGACAGTGACGCATTGCCGGACGATCCGGGCGATCCAGCACCGCAGCCTAGACCCTGCCCAATCCACCCCGCCAGCCTCCCTGATCAACCCACCTCCACCCTCACCACGCACATCACCCCAGACCGAAGCAACCCCAGGACAGCCGCGTCTTGCCGCCTGACATGCATGAGGCCGAGAGTACGGACGCAGGGGCGCCGACTCCTGGAGTCGGGACGGGCTACTTGCGGCGGTGGCTGCGCTTGGTCTTCTTGGGGGCGGGCTCGGCGATGCGGACGTTCACGCCGCTGGACCCCTTGCCGAGGGTCGCGGGCCGGCGAGCGGGCTTGGCCTTCGTGGCCACGCCCGACTTCTTAGCGGCCTTCGACTTCTTGCGTCCGGCGGACAGGACCGGGGCCGTCTTGGCGACGGCCTCGGCGCGTGCGATCTGCTCGCGCGCCTTGGCGACCCGCTTGCGGCCGGTGCCGCTGCGCGCGGCCCGGGCCGCCATGCCGTTGCTGCTCGTGCCCGCCTGGGCGACGCGCAGGCGGCGCGTCCACGTGCCGAGGTGAGCGGCGACGATCAGCAGGATCAGCGCGATGCCCACGCTCTTGCCCCACTGGAGGCGGTCGGTGGCCGCGACGTTCTGGGCCTTCGGCGAGTCGGTGGCGATCTGCGGCGCGGGGTAGGTGAGGCCGGGCGTCGCACCGTCCGGCTGGACGGACGGGAGCGTGACCGGCGACTCGTCGTTGAACGGCGTCAGCGGCGTATTCGCGCTGGGCACGGTCGAGTTCGTGGGGAGGGACGGAGCGGTGCCGCCGGGAAGGGCCGCCGACCCGCCGCCCAGCGTGGCGGTCGCGGTCGAGGTGCTCGAGTACAGCGACCCGCCCGTCCCCGTGGCCCGCCGTGCGCGGACGCCGACGGAGACGGCGCCGCTCGACCGGGTCAGCGAAAGGGTGGCGGAGCAGCTCGTCCCCTGGCAGAGGGAGTCGACCGAGCCCGACTTGCCCTTCACGCCCGACCCCGAGATCGCGTAGCCGGTGAGGTCGTCCTCCAGGCCGCGGTTCCACTTCACGACGAGCTTGCCGCCGGACGCGCTCGCGGACACTCCCGTCGGGGCGGCCGGCGCGATCCGCACGGTGAAGGTGTTGGAGTCGTAGATGTGGCCGGTCTGCTTGCCCTTGAGGAAGACCTTGTAGCGGCCGTTCCGGGTGATCGGGAAGGTTCCGGTCAGGTCTCCGGAGAGGCCGCGCTCGGCGAGGAACGTGTCGCCGATCCCGGGGCCGCTCACCCGCAGCTGCATGGTGATCGCGAAGTCGAAGTGGGCCTTGGCGGTCAGCTGGGAGCCGCTGGTGATGACCGCTCCGTCGGCCGGGGAGATGACACTCGTCGTGGCGGCCTGCGCCGGCAGGGCGCCGAGCACCGGGAAGCTCATCGCAAGGGGCGCCGCGAGCGCGACTGCACCGATCCTGCGAATGATGGTCACGCCTCAATCCCTTCGACAGCGTTCTGCTCGTCTCGTCCCGCTGAGGTCAACGCGGGGGGCTCACGCGTCCGGTGGTAACCATGGGCTTACAGCAGCGTAACGTACCACTGGGTAGCAGAAGTCACAGGACGATGACAATGCGCCGTTCGCGCGATTCCCCCACCCTATTGACATTGAGTGCAACGAACTGTGTCGCGTCAGGGTACGCCGTCTCGTCCCACAGGGCCAGCTTTTGCCCGGGAAACGACTCGCAGGCGTCCGATGCCCATCGGCACCCTCAGGCGGACGGTCACCGAGACGTCGACGACGCCTCCGCTCACCCGGCACCGCGACAGCCGGGCGCCGGACGCCGCCGCGATGTCGCCGGCCCGCCCGCAAGCGGATCCGCCGCCTTCCGCGATCCGCGCGGCCGCCGCCAACGCCGCCATGTCGGCCGCCGCATCGCCCCGGTGCCGCGCCGCCCGCACCCCGCCCACAGCGATCGCCGCCGCTCCGGTGATCCACACGAGAGCCGCGAACGCCACCACCCAAACCGTCCCCGACCCCCGATCCCCACCGCCGCCCCAAGCCCGCCCCACCAACACCCGCCTCCTAGCCATCAGGCCGATCCCCCTCTCCCACGCCGTCACTCCGCAGAGCTGCCCCCACTCCTCCTCATCCCTGCGGTCGGCGGCACTCCGGGTTCGACGGCGGCGGCTGTGCGGGCGTGGACGATCAGGGGCGGGAGGCCGACTGCCGCGGGAGGCGCGACCGGGGCGGAGACGTCCACGTGGACGGTTGCCTCGTCGCGGCGGACCCGGACCGTCGCGCCCTTCGGGACGGCCCTCACCACGAGTTCGCGAACCGCGGTGAGGGACTCGCCTCGCGCCGCCGCGCGGGCGCCGGACCGGGCGGCGTCCGTACAGGTGAGCTGCACGGACACCGCCGACAGCCCCCACAGCGCGACGGCCGTGATCAGCACGAGGGCGGGGAGGGCCGCGGCGACCTCCGCAGTCGCCGTCCCGCGATCCCTCAGCCCGCGAGTTTGAGGGCCTTCTCGATGATGTGAAAGAGCAGGGTCTTCACCTGGGAGCTCGTCACGATCTTGAACAGCAGGCCGGCGAAGGCCGCCGCGGCGATCGTGCCGACGGCGTACTCCGCGGTGGACATCCCCCGGTCCCCGCGCAGACTGGTCCATCGCCGCACCACCATCTTCATCGCCCGCATGGGGCTCCTTTCGCTCGTCGTTCTCCTCAAGGCTGGGGGGCGGCGGCCCGGCGCGGCAGGTGAACGCGGTTCTGTGGAAAACCCCGGATGACCAGGCAGCAGGGTGACCAGGCAGCAGGGTCACCAGGGCAGCAGGGTCACCAGGGCAGCAGGGTCACCAGGGCAGCAGGATCGTGGCGGCGATCCCCGCGATGGCCGGGACCACGCCGAGGAGCACGAAGGCGGGCAGGAAGCACAACCCCAGCGGGGCCAGCGCCCGGATGCCGGCCGCGCGGGCCCTGGCGGCGGCCGCCGTCCGCGCCACGCGGCGCTGGTCGCGCGCGAGGCGGCTGAGGGAGGGCGCCAGAGCCGCACCCGTGGACGCCGCCCGCACCGCCGTCCGCGCGAGCGGCGCGAGAGATGGCTCCTTTGTCAGCGCGAGCCACGCCTCAGCCGGGTCCGCGCCCAGCCGGATCTGCACGGAAACGGCCTGCAGCTCCTCCCCCAGCGGCCCTCCCACCGCTTCCGCGACAGCGGTGACGGCATCGTGCCAAGGGGCGCCGCCGCGTAGGCAGGCGGCGAGGAGATCCACCGCGATGGGCAGGTCCGCGATGAGGCGCGACTGCCTGCGGCGGCGTTCCGCGCTCCCGAGCCGGCCGAAGGAGAACCAGACGGCCGCAGCGGCGAGCACCCCGACCACGCCGCCCGTCAGACCGCCCAGCGCCACCAGGCACAACACCCCCGCGGCGCCTGCGGCGGCACGCCGGAGAAGTACCTCTCTGCCTCGGCCCGCCTGTGAACGCTCGCGCTCCTCCGAGCCGGCGGGAGACGGCCGCCCTTGCCCTCCCAGCCCCCGGCCTGCTTGGGCAACGTGTTTCTCCGGGGGTCCTCGAAACTGCCCCGCCAGCCTCCTCGCCGCGACGTTCGTCCCCCTGGGCAGTAGAAAACCCGACACTGCCGCGCAGAGCACCGCCGCGAACACCGTCATCACTCACCTACTTCCTTTGGGGGGGTGGGGCGGGGGCTGGTGATGGGTGCCGTTGCTCAGGGGTTAGGGCGGGTGCTCAGGGGTTAGGGCGGGGATTCAGCGGACTTGGCCAGGTGGCGGGTCCAGTGGAGGCCCAGGAGGTTGAGGGTTGTGCCTGTGATCAGGCAGGCCAGGCCGGGGAGGGTGCCGCAAAGGAACGGGATCGGGTGGGCGCCCAGGGCGGCGGCCATGGCCAGGCCCAGGAGGGGGAGGAAGGCCAGCAGGCGAGCCGTGGCGCGGGGGCCGGCCAGCTGGACCGATACGTCCTGGCGCTGGGCCTCTTCGTCGCGGAGGGCCCCGGCCAGGCCGTCCAGGACGGTGGCCAGGGCGCCGCCGCGTTCCGCGCCGATGCGCCAGCAGGCCGCCAGCAGCCGCAGCCCCTCGGCTCCCGGTCTGGTCGCCAGTTCGTCCAAGTGGTCGGGTGGCGGACGCGGGATGTGCAGGAGTTCCCGGGACACATGCGAGTCCAGGACGGCGGCGGCCGACTTGAACGCCTCGTCGGGGGTTCGGCCGGCCGCCAGCTCGGCGGCCATGGCGTCGCAGAGTTCGATGACGGACGTCCGCCAGCGGTGCGGCCGGGTCCTGCGCTCGCGGACGGCTTCGATCCTGGTTCTCACGGCGCGCCACGGGTCGGTCGGCGGGGGTGGTGCCAGGCGGTTCAGGCGGCGGCTCGCGGGAGTGGGGCCGAGGAGCGTCCAGATGGCGGCGGCTAAGCAGAGGGTGGCGAGTGCGATGGTCATCCGGCTCCTCGCAGGCAGGCTTGCAGGGCGTCGGCGCCGTGGGACGGGACTACCTCGCCGGTTGCGGTGAACGAGACGGCGGGGACGACGCCGACCAGGCCATCAGGCGCCCGGTGCAGGAGGCAGATCTCCGCTACGCGGCGGCGGCCCCCGCCCGGGTCGCGGACCAGGTGGACGACGACGTCCAGCGCGGCGGCCAACTGGCTGTGGACGGCCTCGCGGCTCAGCCCCGCCGCGCAGGCGAGCGCTTCGAGCCGGGCCGGCACGTCCGCGGCCGTGTTGGCGTGGAGGGTGCCGCAGCCGCCTTCGTGTCCGGTGTTCAAAGCCTGAAGGAGGACTACCACTTCCGAGCCGCGGACCTCGCCGACCACCAGACGGTCGGGGCGCATGCGGAGTGCCTGGCGGACGAGGTCGTTCAACGTCACGCCCCCGGCGCCCTCCACGTTGGGCGGGCGGGCCTCCAGCCGCACCACGTGCGGATGGTCGGGTTTCAGTTCGGCGGAGTCTTCTACGAGGAGCAACCGTTCGTGCTGGTCGGCCAGCGAAAGCAGGCTGCTCAGGAGTGTGGTCTTGCCGGTTCCCGTGCCGCCGGTGATGAGGAAGGCGGCGCGGGACTCGATCAGCGCGGCGAGCAGCGCGGCCCCTTCGGGCGGGACGGTCCGCGCCGCGACCAGCTCGTCCAGGGTGAACGCGCGGCGCCGGGGCAGGCGCAGGGACAGGCAGGTGCCTCCCGCCGCCACCGGCGGGAGGACGGCGTGGAGCCGGACCCCGCCCGGCAGCCGGGCGTCGGCGTACGGGGCCGCGTCGTCGAGGCGCCGGCCGGCGGCGGCGGTGAGGCGCTGGGCCAGGCGGCGCAGCGCCGCCTCGCCGGTGAACCGCACCGGGGTGCGGACGAGGCCGGACCCGGTGTCGGCCCAGACCTCGTCCGGGCCGTTGACCAGCACGTCGGTGACGTCGGGCGAGCGCAGCAGCGGCTCGAGCGGCCCGGCCCCGACGAACTCCGCGCACAACTCGTCCGCCAGCGCCAGGACCTCCCGGTCGCCGAGCAGCCGCTCCTCCGCGCGCAGCGCCGCGGCGACCCGGCCGGTCGTCGCCTCCCCGCCGCTGCCGGCCAGCCGGTCGCGCACCGCGCCGGACAGGCGGGCCGCCCTCATGCCGCTTCCCGGTAGGCGTAGGGCTGGAGGGCCAGGTCGGCGAGGGTCTTCGCGCAGAAGTCGGCGAGGGGGCCGCGGCGGCAGGCCCGTTCCAGGTCGCCTTCGTCGGTGGCGGCGGGAAGGCGGCGGTCGCGGTCGAAGGCGCCGGCGGACGGGAGGTCCAGGGCCTGGGCGACCGCATCGGGGGTGAGGCCGCCGGGAGCCGGGCCCTGGACGACCAGCCGCAGGTCGGCGGTGTCGCGGCGGAGGGCGGCGGCCAGGCCGTCGGCGGCGACGGTGGCGCGGACCTCGGCGGGGACGAGCAGGAACGTGACGTCGGCGGAGCGCAGGGCGGCGCGGCCGACGTCGCCCGGGTAGCGCGGGACGTCCGCGACGACCAGGTCGAAGCCGCGGGCGGCGGCGTCGAGGAGGGCGCGGACGGCCTCGTCGGAGACCGGGACGGGTTCGCCGCGCCGCCAGGAGAGGACGGACAGGTCGCCCGAGCGGGGCAGGGTCTCGCGGAGCGTCGCGGTGTTGAGGCGGCCGCGGCGTTCGGCGAGGTCGTGCCAGCGGACGCCCTCGTGCTCCTCCAGGCCGAGCATGAGGTCGACGCCGCCGCCGAACGGGTCGGCGTCCAGCAGGAGGGTGCGCAGCCCCTGGCCGGCGGCGGCCAGGCCGAGCGCGGTGGCGAGGACGCTGGCGCCGGCGCCGCCGCGGGCCCCGACGACGCAGAGCGTGGTGGCCCAGCCGCCCTCGGGTTCGCAGGCCGCGGCGAACGCGTTGATCAGCCAGTCCTCGTGGTCGGGCAGCGCGGCGACGTCCTGCGCGCCGGCCTCGACGGCGAGGCGGTACGCCTCGGCGGTGGCGGAGTCGGTGACCAGGACGACGCCGGGGCGGCGCTGGAGGCCGGCGGCCGCGACGTCGGCGGCCATGTCGGCGCCCACGAGGATGAGGGCCGGCCACGTCCAGGCGGGTCTGGCCTCGTCGGCCCCGTAGGCGACCTCGGCGTGGGCGTCGGCGGCGGCCGCGAGCCGGAGCAGGCCGTCGGCGAGGGCCTGGTCGCCCGTGACGATCAGTGCCGCGAGGTTCATCGGATGCTCCTTCGACGTTCGGAGGCATCCACCTTGCGGCGCGGCGCGGGGCGGGCGAAGAGGTTCGGCGAACTGTGGATAACTTCGCCGGGCGGCGGAGCGGCGGGCGGCGGCGGTGACCGCCGCCGCCCGCCCGACGCCTGGGCGACCCCCGCCGGGGGGGAGAGCGGAGGTCGCCTTACGGTCCGGCTCCGGGGGGGTAGAGCCGGTCCGTTTTCCCAGGAAAGTCTCGGTGGGAGTTCAGCATGAGCCGTGCGTAAGTCCGCCCTATGGCTGAGGCAAACTCACGACCCAGTCTAGGCAGATACAACATATGCTGCCCGATCGTCGAGAGTTCCGTCGAGGCGCAAACTCGTCCGGTGCATGACGATTTTTCTCATACTGCCGGACGGCGCGCGCTGGACGGCGCGATCCCCCTCCCCCGCACGGCCGCAAGGGGCGTCGCACGGGCTCGGAAGTGGGAGCGTACAGCAGAACTGGAGATCCTTCCCGCCGCACCGGTGATCGGCCGCCTAAATGAAACGATCACGGTGAGTGATCAATTTCGCGACCCCCAACGGAGTTACGGATAGTCCGGAATATCACCCGGCTGCCTCATCCGGCACCGGTGTCCCGTCCGGCGCCGCCGGCCACAACGGTCCGGCCTTTCCGAAGAGGGGCTTGTCAACTGCGCAGATGAGGCGTAGACAGGTTGCTACGGACCACGTGTCCGTGCACGGCAGCCGGGCACCCACGCGCGACCAGCCGCGGGAGGCGCGTCGAGACGGGCTTGACCCGATCCGACGGATTTGAGGTGCACGCTTGGTAACCCGGTGTGACGTGACTGGCGGCGGCGTCCCAGCGCGGGGCGCCGTTCGCTTCGTGTCGGGCGGGTGCTACTCGCGGACGTCCAGCCCCAGGGCCGCCGCCAGCACGACCGCCTGATACGGGTCGATCACCGCGCGCTTCAGCTCGGCGGCGGACGGGTCCAGCGCCGAGAGGTCGCTGCCGCGCAGGTCGCAGCCGGAGAAGTCCGCCCGGTGCAGGTACGCGCCCGACAGGTCGACGCGGCGGATCTCCGCTCCCGCGCAGCGCGCGCCCGTGAGGTCGGCCTCGCGCATGCGCACGTCCGTGAAGGACGCGCGGCGCAGGTCGGCGCCCGGCAGGCCCGTGAACGACCAGTCGCCGCCCTTCACCTTCAACAGGTCGTATGTACAGGCGTCGAACATGCTGCCCACGAGCTTGCACCCCGAGAAGGCGGCGTCGAAGAAGCCGCATCGCACGAACGTGCAGTTGACGAACGCGGCATCGGTATGGGTGGACGCGTTGAAACGCACCCCGCGGAACGTGCAGTCGGTGAACACGGCACCGGTGCCGGTGGCCTCCGTCATATCGACGTCCACGAACAGGACGTTCTCGTGGTTCTCGCCCGTCAGGTCACGCGAATCCCAGTTCGCCGACGAGATCGTGGTGTCGGTGGGCGCGGCTGGACGTCCGTGCATGCGTTCGGCCATGCGCACAGCATGGCGGCACCGGCCGACAGGATCAGCCCCGCATGAACGCTTCGCAGATCGCCTGCGAGTCCCGCGCGGCGGCGGCCACCGCAGACGAGCAGTGGGCGATCCACCGCACGACGCCCTCGGACGTGCCGGACGCATAGTCCCGCAAGGCCGACCGGTACTCGTCCTCCAGTTCCAGGTGCCCGACCTCGGGCGCGACCAGGGACTTGGGGTCGAGCCCACGCGACACCAGGGTGAGGCGCTGAGCGGCACGGGCGACCAGCCCGTCCCCCCAGCCGAAGGGGCGCAGCGCCATCAGTTCGCCGTGCACGATGGCCGCGACCACCAGCGCCGGCGCCTTCGTCGGGGAAGTCAGCAGCCCGCTGAGCGCGTCCAAGCGCGCCGCCACCTCGGACGGCGAGGGCGCCTCGCCCAACCCCAGGTCGTCCTTCACGGCACCCTCGTCCGTGCGCGGACGTCCCAGGTCGGCGCTGTCGACGGCGTCCGCGGCGGCGAGGACGTGCAGCCGGGCGAGCGCCTGCCGCGGCGCCTTGCGCCAGGTCTCCGTCAGCGTCCCCAGTTCGGCCGACACGCGCAGCGACCCCTGGACGACGGGGTCGGACGGGCTGTCGGCGGTGCGGAGCTCGTCCAGCGTGACCGCCGCCCCCTCCAGGACGGCCGACGCGCGGGCGCCCCGCAGCGCGGACTCCGTGGACACCTCGGCGCTGCGCCGCCGCAGGATGCGGTGGCCGAGCAGCCGGTCGACGGCCTTCCGCGCGTCGTCGACGGCACCGGCCACGCCGGGCAGGTTCGCTACATCAGCAAGGGCATCGGTCACGGCCCGACCCTATGCGGTCCGCGCGGACGCCCGGGAGACGCCCCCGGCCTCGCGAAACGTCCCCGGCCGCCGTGCGAAACGTGCCCGGCCGACCCGTGAGACGACCCGGACACTCGCGAAACGCCCCACAGAAGCGTAGAACGGAGACGGTTCCCGGATAGCGGACCTGGGAAGGCCAGTTGTGTCGGGGATCACAACAGCATCCGGATTCGTGGTGGCCGTCGAGTTCGTCTTCCACCTGAGGGATTCCGGCCTTGTGGAGACCGGGTCTTTCCTGGTGGAGTGGGGATACCGGGCGACCCCGCATCACCTGACAAGGAGTTCGCGTTGAGCCAGAGCCAAGAGACACTGTCGAACCTTCTGCAGGAGACGCGCCGCTTCGCCCCGCCCGCCGACCTCGCCGCCTCCGCCAACGTCAAGGCCGACGCCTACGAGCGGGCGTCCGCAGACCCCCTGGCGTTCTGGGCGGAGCAGGCGGACCGGCTCACCTGGACCAAGCGGTGGGACGAGGTCCTCGACTGGAGCAACCCGCCGTTCGCCAAATGGTTCGTTGGCGGCGAACTGAACGTCGCCTACAACTGCGTCGACCGGCACGTCGAGGCCGGGCACGGAGACAAGGTCGCCTACTACTGGGAGGGCGAGCCGGGCGACAGCCGCACGATCACCTACGCCGACCTCCAGCGCGAGGTCAACAAGGCCGCGAACGCCCTGCTCGAACTCGGCGTCCGCAAGGGCGACCGGGTCGCGATCTACCTGCCGATGATCCCCGAGCTGCCGATCTCGATGCTCGCGTGCGCGCGCATCGGCGCGACGCACTCGGTGGTGTTCGGCGGCTTCTCTTCCGAGGCCCTCCGGACCCGCATCGACGACGCGGACGCCAAGCTCGTCATCACCGCCGACGGCGGCTTCCGCCGCGGCAAGCCGTCCGACCTCAAGGGGATCGTGGACGAGGCCGTCGCGCAGACGCCGTCGATCGAGCACGTCCTCGTGGTGCGCCGCACCGGCGAGCAGGTCACCGAGAACGACCGCGACCTGTGGTGGCACGACGTCGTCGACCGGCAGAGCGAGGAGCACACCGCCGAGCCCATGGACGCGGAGCACCCGCTCTACATCCTGTACACGTCCGGGACGACGGGTAAGCCCAAGGGGATCCTGCACACGACCGGCGGCTACCTGGTCCAGTGCGCCTACACCCACTGGGCCGTGTTCGACCTGAAGCCCGAAACGGACATCTACTGGTGCTCGGCCGACATCGGCTGGGTGACCGGGCACTCGTACATCGTGTACGGGCCGCTCGCCAACGGGTCGACCAGCGTCATCTACGAGGGCACCCCCGACACCCCCAACAGGGGACGCTGGTGGGACGTCATCCAGAAGTACAAGGTGTCCATCTTCTACACCGCGCCCACGGCGATCCGGACGTTCATGAAGTGGGGCGACGACATCCCCGCGCAGTACGACCTGACGTCCCTGCGCGTCCTCGGGTCGGTCGGCGAGCCGATCAACCCGGAGGCCTACATCTGGTACCGCAGGGTCATCGGCGGCGACCGGACCCCGGTCGTCGACACCTGGTGGCAGACGGAGACCGGCGCCATCATGATCAGCCCGCTGCCGGGCGTCACGGACGCCAAGCCGGGCGCGGCGATGCGCCCGCTGCCGGGCATCGCCGCGGACGTGGTGGACGACCAGGGCCAGTCGGTGCCGAACGGCGGCGGCGGGTTCATGGTGCTCCGCGAGCCGTGGCCGGCCATGCTCCGGACGATCTGGGGCGACGACGAGCGGTACATCAAGACGTACTGGTCGCGCTTCGACGGCCTGTACTTCGCGGGCGACGGCGCCAAGAAGGACGAGGACGGCGACATGTGGCTGCTCGGCCGCGTGGACGACGTCATGCTCGTGTCCGGGCACAACATCTCCACGACGGAGGTGGAGTCGGCGCTGGTGTCGCACCCGAAGGTCGCCGAGGCGGCGGTCGTCGGCGCGACCGACCCGGTGACCGGGCAGGCCATCGTCGCGTTCGTCATCCCGCGCGGCAGCGCCGGCGAGGAGGTGGAGGGCCCCGAATTCGCCAAGGAGCTGCGCGACCACGTCTCCAAGGCGCTCGGCCCGATCGCCAAGCCCCGGCAGATCCTGATGGTGCCGGAGCTGCCGAAGACCCGCTCCGGCAAGATCATGCGCCGGCTGCTCCGCGACGTCGCCGAGAACCGCAGCATCGGTGACGTCACGACCCTGGCCGACAGCACGGTCATGGACCTGATCTCGGAGAAGCTCCCCGCGAGCAAGTCCGAGGACTGACCGGCCCCGGAACGGCCCGCGCCCGCACAGGGACGCGGGCCGTTCCCATGCCCGCCCACCGCGCGGGTCCGGCTGCCGCGCGCGGGCGGCAGGCGCCCTCTCTGGCCCGCGGACGGGTGTCCGAGTAGTCGTGTTCTGGGCGGGTAAGGTGGAATCCGGTGCGCCGGGAAGTCTGGTCGGCAGGGGCTTCCCGTAATGGCGCGGGCCGGTCCCTCGAAAGGAGACCGTTCACCCGCCCTACCGGGAGTCCTGCATGGCGCGCCCCTCTGTGAAGCGCCGCGTCGCCACGACGTGGCCCGTCCGCCCGACCGTCCGCTACAAGACGCAGGTCGCCACCGCCTTGCGGACGGAGACGCTCGGCGGCGTCGTGATGCTGCTGGCGGCGATCGCCGCGCTGGTGTGGGCCAACACGCCCTGGGCGGGCGCCTACGAAAGCCTGCGGACGTTCGAGATCAGCCCGCACTGGCTGCACCTCGGGCACATGGACGTGCAGCACTGGGCGTCGAGCGGCCTGCTCGCGGTGTTCTTCTTCATCGCCGGCCTGGAGCTGCGCGAGGAGCTGACGCACGGCGAGCTCCGCAACCCGCGGGACGCGGCGCTGCCCGTCATCGCGGCGGCGGCGGGCGTGCTGGTGCCGGCGCTGGTCTTCCTCCTGGTGAGCGCCGGGGAGCCGGGCGCGCTCCGCGGATGGGCCGTGCCCACGGCGACGGACATCGCGTTCGCGCTCGCGGTGCTGGCCGTGACGTTCACCTCGTGCCCGGCGCCGCTGCGCGCGTTCCTGCTCACGCTCGCAGTGGTGGACGACCTCATCGCCATCGCCGTCATCGCGCTCTTCTACACCGCCACCGTGCACTGGACGTGGCTGGGGCTCGCGGCCGTTCTCGTCGCCGCGTACGGGGTGCTGCAGAGCAGGAACGTCCGGTCGCCGTGGGTCTACGTGCCGCTCGCCGTCCTCGCCTGGTACTTCCTCCAGCGGAGCGGGATCCACGCTACGGTCGCGGCAGTCGCACTGGGGATGCTCACCAGCCCCAAGACGACCGCGGACGAACGGCCGACGAACGCCGAGCGCACCGACCACGTGCTCAGGCCGTTCTCGGCCGGCGTGTGCGTGCCGGTGTTCGCGTTCGTGTCGGCGGGTGTCGGGCTCGGCCCGTCCCAGCTGGGCGCCGTGTTCACCGACCGGGTGGCCCTCGGCGTCGTCGCCGGACTGGTGGTCGGTAAGTTCTTGGGAGTCTTCGGCGGCGCGTGGGCGGCGGCGCGGCTCGGCCTGGCGACCCTCGGCGAGGACCTGCACTGGCACGAGATCGCGGGCGTCGCGCTCCTCGCCGGGGTGGGTTTCACCGTTTCGCTGCTGATCGGCGGTTTGGCCTATACCGACCCGTCACAATTCGAGAGAGTGACGACTGCGGTCCTGATCGCGAGCGTTCTCGCCTCGGCGGCCGCGGCCGTCGTCTTCCGGAGAAGGGTGCGTGTGCGCGCGCGCCCGAACTAAGGAGTAGAGCGATATGTCCGAGGCACTACCGGGCGAGCGCATGGAGGACAAGTCCGTCGGCGAGTTGGTCGCGCTGGCGTCCGGCAACATCTCCGATCTGGTCAGGGCCGAGATGGCACTGGCGAAGATGGAGCTGAAGGCCGACGCCAAGAAGGCCGCGCTCAGCAGCGTGATGCTGACCATCGCCGCGGTGATGGGCGGGCTCATCGTCATCCTGGCGTCGATCTCGCTCGCGCTGGGGCTCGCCGAACTGGGCCTGTGGCCTTGGCTCGCGTTCGCGGTGGTCGCGGTCTTCTACGCGCTGCTCGCCCTCCTCCTGATGTGGATCGCGAAGCGGATCGTCAAGCGGATGGAGGGCGCGAAGCGGACCCGGAAGACGCTGAAGGACGACTTCGCCGCGCTGCGGAGCCGCGGCAAGGACGACTCAGGCACGCCCGAGCTGACGGACTGACCGGCGCCATGTCCGGGCACGACGCGTCGCTGATCGAGGTCGACGGGCCGTGGACCCACCGGCAGGTCAGCGCCGGGGGGACGCGGTTCCACGTCGCCGAGGCCGGTGAGGGGCCGCTCGTCCTGCTGCTGCACGGCTTCCCCGAGTTCTGGTGGTCGTGGCACAACCAGCTCGTGTCGCTGCCCGCCGCCGGCTACCGCGCGGCGGCCGTCGACCTGCGCGGCTACGGCGGCAGCGACAAGCCGCCGCGCGGCTACGACCTGGTCACGCTGGCGGGGGACGCCGCCGGGCTCGTCCGCGCGCTGGGCGAGGCGAACGCGATCGTCGTCGGGCACGACTGGGGCGGGCTGCTCGCCTGGACGACGGCCGTGTACCACCCGAAGATCGTCCAGCGGCTGGCGGTGGTGAGCGCCCCGCATCCGCTGCGGCTGCGGCAGGCCGTCGCGGGCGACCCGCGCGGCCAGGGCTGGGCGGCGCGGCACACGTTCGGCTTCCAGCTGCCGCTGTGGCCGGAGCGGCGCCTGGTCCGCGACGACGCGGCGCTGGCGGGCAGGCTGCTGCACGACTGGTCCGGGCCGGGCTGGCCGGACGAGCGCACGGAGCAGCTCGTGCGCAAGGCGGTGCAGATCCCCGGGGCGGCCCACAGCGCCCTGGAGTACCACCGCTGGCTGATCCGGTCGCAGGCCCGCCCGGACGGCATCCGCTACGCGCACCGCATGCGCGCCCCCATCCAGGCGCCCACGCTCCAGCTGCACGGTGCGCTCGACACGTGCACCCTTCCGGCGAGCGCGCAGGGATCGGGCCGCTACGTGTCGGCCCCCTACCGCTGGAAGCTCATCGAGGGCGCGGGCCACTTCCCCCACCAGGAGCGTCCCCGCGCGTTCGACGCGCAGCTCCTCGGCTGGCTCGCCGACCCGGAGCCCGATCACTGATCTCCGGGCGTACGGTGGAGCCATGCGGGATCGGGACGAGTCTGGACGCCCACGCAACGCACGCCCTCGGGACGCCTACGGGCGGCCGCTGCCTCACGGCGCCACCGGCATCCCCACTATGCCGGACGACCTCGACATGCCGCCGGACGAGGCTTTGAAAGAAGCCCAACAACTCCTGGACGCCGACCGTCCGTTCCATGCGCACGAGGTACTGGAAGCGGTCTGGAAGTCCGCCCCGGAGCCCGAACGTGAGCTGTGGCGGGGCCTGGCGCAGGTCGCCGTGGGGATAACCCATCTCCGCCGGGGAAACGCACGCGGTGCCGAGGCGCTGCTGAGCCGCGCCGCCGAACGTCTCGTCCCGTACGAAACGAGCGCCCCCTACAACATCGACATACGGGGAGTCGTCCAGCGCGCACGCGACCTTGCCGCGAGCCCGGAGAACGGCCCCGTGCCCCTCCGGCTCACGCTCTAGCCGAGCGGATCCGGCCGAGCGGATCCGGCCGAGCGCTGCTGCACGCGGCCCGCCCGGCCCGGCCGTCCAGCCGTATCGGCTAGTCGGAGCAGCTCTGCGTGGACACCGGGTTGGTGGCCGCCGCGCCCGCGCGCGCGTCGGGCGCGACCTCCTCCGCGGTGAGCGCGTAGCCCGTGGACGCCGTGTCGAGCGCCGCCGCGAAGATGACGCCGTAGACGCGCCCGTCCGTGGACAGCAGCGGCCCGCCCGAGTTGCCCGGCTCGACCTTGCCGCGGATGGCGTAGATCTCCCGGCTGACCTGCCCGGAGTGGTAGATGTCCGGGCCGCGCGCCGTCTGCCGGGCGCGGATCCGGGCGGCCCCCGCCGTGAACGGCTGGTTCTTCGGGAACCCGGCGATGATCGCGTCGTCGCGCACGCGGGCCTCCGGCGCGAACTGCAGCGTCGGCGCCCGCAGCCCCGGCACGTACAGGACGGCGACGTCGCGCTTGGGGTCGTAGAGGACGACCCGCCCCCGGTTGGTGGCGCCGTTGATCGTCGTCACCTTGGACGCGCCGCGCGCCCCGGCGACGACGTGCGCGTTGGTCATGATGTGCTGCGGCGCGAACACGAACCCGGTGCCCTCGATGCGGCGCTGGCACTGCGGCGCCGTGCTGACCACCTTCACGATGCTGCTCTTGGCGGCCTTCAGCCCCTTGGTGTTCAGCACGGACTCGTCCGGCGGCGGCACCTGCACCACCGACTCGCCGCCGAGGCCGTTGAACACCTGCGGGAACTCGCTGCTCTTCACGAAGCCCTGGAACGAGGTGAACCAGGTCTGCGCCTGCTGCGGCATCACGTCGTTGATGCCGTTGATGATCGAGGAGCCCTTGACCTGCGTCCGGACGGGCTTGAACTCGGAGTTGGCGACCAGGCTGCCGAAGAACCACGCGACGATCAGCAGTGACATCGCGCTGACGAACGTGCCGCCGACCGCGTCCGCGGTGCGGGCGTTCAAGCCGGTCACCCGGTTACGCAGCACGGCGCCGAGGGACGAGGCGATCAGCTGCCCGAGGGTGGCGGCCAGGAACGCGATCACGATGGCGAGCAGCGCCTGCTGCGCGGCGCCGTCCACCGCCGCCTCGGCGATCGGCGGCGCGATCAGGACGCCGATGACGCCGCCGCCGACGAAGCCGACGAAGCTCAGCAGGCTCACGATGAAGCCCTGCCGGTAGCCCGAGACTCCGAACAGCACGACGAGCACGAGCAGGATGAGATCGAGAACGTGGTCGTGCAGCACCGCTTCACCGTACTGTGCCGGGCGGCCGCTTCACGTCCCCTCGATGTACCAGATTGGGGTGCGCCGGGTAGCCGTCAGGTGTGACACACGCCCGTGACCAAGGGATGACCGTCCGGAAAGGCCGCGCTGACCAGGCGCATCATTTCCGGCGCGATGGAACGTACCAGTTCAATCGCAATTCAGGAGATTCTCAGCTGCGTGCGGCGAGGTCCAGCACCTCAGGCGGCAGGTCCTCCACATGGGCGGCGTTCCACGGCCGGTTCCAGCCGCCGGCCTCCAGGACCTGGGTGAGCAGCGCGGCCGTGAACCCCCACACGAACAGGTCGCGGACGCGGAACGCCGGCCCCATCCTGATCCCGGACGGATGCCGGACCGTGAGCCGGTTCGCCGGGTCGACCAGCTCGTCCAGCGGGACGCGCGCGACCGTCGCGACCTCCCCCGGATGGCCGGGCGCGATCTCCGACGGCTCCCGCCACCAGCCGGCGACGGGCGTGACGCGGTGCCGGCTGTGCGACAGGTACAGCTCGGGCAGCGTGCAGATGACGTCCACCCCGGCCGGTTCGACGCCGGCCTCCTCCTTCGCCTCGCGCAGCGCCGCCGCGACCGGGCCGTCGTCCTCGGGGTCGATGCGGCCGCCGGGGAAGGCGCACTCCCCGGCGTGCTTGTTCAGCGTGGCGGCGCGCTCGGTGAGCAGGACGTCCGGGCCGTGCGGGCCCTCTCCGAACAGGATGAGGACGGCGGCGGCGCGGGCGTCCGGCACCGGCCGGAACATCGGCGGCACCGGCAGCCTGGGGCCTTCCAGGCGGAAGCGTTCGAGCCACTCGGGGGTGCTCGGGGCGGTCTCGGTCACGTCCGTCCCAACCGCGGAACGGTCGCGTTCCTTCCCGGCGCGCCCTCCTGCCCGGCCGTCACGAGAACGGCCCGGGCTTGACGAGCTTGCGCGCGGTCTCCTCGTCGGTCGGCCCTTCGCCGAAGGACGGGCACAGCCGGGCGAGCGGGCACACCCCGCAGGCGGGACGGCGCGCGTGGCACATGCGGCGGCCGTGCCAGATGAGCCTGTGCGACAGCATCGTCCAGTCCTTGCGCGGGATCAGCTCGCCGACCTCCTGCTCGACCTTCACGGGGTCGTCCTCGGTCGTCCAGCCGAAGCGCCGCGCGAGACGGCCGAAGTGGGTGTCGACCGTGATCCCGGGGACGTCGAACGCGTTCCCCAGGACGACGTTGGCCGTCTTGCGCCCGACACCGGGCAGCTTGACGAGGTCTTCCAGCCGCGCTGGGACCTCCCCGCCGAACTGGTCGCGCAATGCCGCGGACAGCCCCATGACCGACTTGGTCTTGGCGCGGAAGAACCCGGTGGGCTTCAGGATGGCCTCGACGTCCTCGGGGTTCGCGGCGGCGAGGTCCTCCGGGGTGGGGTACTTGGCGAACAGCTCCGGCGTCGTCATGTTGACCCGCGCGTCGGTGGTCTGCGCCGACAGGACGGTCGCGACGAGGAGCTGGAACGGCGTCCCGAAGTCGAGCTCGCAGTGCGCGTCCGGGTAGGTCTCGGCCAGGATCCGGTTCATCTTGCGCGCCCGCCGGACGAGCGCCAGCCGGGACTCGTCCTTCCACTTCCGGGCACGCGCCTTCGGGGCCGCCTCCGTCGCCATACCGGCCAGCCTACGGTGTCCGCGCGGCGGGGCGGCCCGCCTTCCCGCCCATTGGACCGATCTTAAAAAGACGGGCATGTTCATTAATGGTAGGGTCGCGGCATGATCCTTGACTCCCTCCGGTGGGATTCGTCCCCGTGGCCGGCGACCCTCGCCGGGCGGCGCGTGCTGATCACCGGCGCCGCGCGGGGCATCGGCGCGGCCCTCGCCGCCCGGCTGCACGGGCGCGGCGCCCGCGTCGCGCTCGCCGGCCTGGAACCCGGCCTGCTCGCCGGCGTCGCCGGGGAGTGCGGGCCGGCGCCCTGGTGGACCTGCGACGTGACCGACCGCGCCCGCGTCGAGGAGGTCGTGGACCTCGCCGTCCGGGAACTGGGCGGGCTGGACGTCGTCGTGGCCAACGCGGGCGTGGCCGCGCAGATGCCCGTCATCGGGGGCGACCCGTCCGTCCTGGAGCAGAGCCTCCGCGTCAACGTGCTCGGCGTCTACAACACGCTCCGCGCGGCCGGGCCGCACATCAGCCACGAGCGCGGCTACGCGCTGGCGGTCGCGTCCCTCGCCGCGGCCGTGCACGCACCCCTGCTGGGCGCCTACAGCGCGTCCAAGGCGGCGGTCGAGGCCCTCGGCAACACGCTGAGGGCCGAGCTGAGGCCGTACGGCGCGAAGGCGGGCGTCGCCTACTTCGCCGAACTCGACACCGACATGACGCGGCGCGGGTTCAGCACCGAGGCGGCGTCGGCCCTGACGAACTCGGGCCGCGCGAGCAGCCTCATCTCCGCCGTCACGCCGCTGAAGGTCGGGATCGACGCCCTGGAGCGCGGGATCGCCCGCCGCTCCAAGCGGGTCGTCGCCCCATGGTGGGTCGGCGGCGTCCTCCCGGTCCGGATGCTCGCGCAACCCGTCGTCGACGGCGCCGTCCAGCGCGGGCTGCGCGAGATCCTGGAGATCGCGCGGAAGGAGCGGGTCGAGCTGACCACGCCGCAACCGGACTCCCGCCGGTGACGGCGCCGCGCGTCCGGCCCGGCGGCGTCCGCGACGTCGGCGCGGTGAACTGGCTCGCCTGCCGCGTCGCGGGCCGGGCGGCCGGAACCGGCCCGCCGAACCTCTTCCTGACGCTGGCGCGCCGCCGCGGCCTGTTCCGCGGCTGGCTGTGGTTCGCCGGGCGCCTCATGCCCGGCGGCACCCTGCCGCGGCGCGAGACCGAGCTGGTGATCCTGCGGGTCGCGCACCTGCGCGACTGCCGCTACGAGTTCGACCACCATGTGCGCATCGCCGGGCGCTCCGGCGTCCGGAAACGGGACGTCGAGCGCGTCAAGGAGGGCCCGTCCGCCGACGGCTGGACGCCGCGCGAACAGGCGATCCTCGCCGCGACCGACGCACTGCACGCCGACCGGGACGTGGACGACGACACCTGGGCGCGCCTCCGCGCCCACCTCACCGAGGGCGAGTGCGTGGAGCTGACCGTGCTCGTCGGGCACTACGAGATGCTCGCCACCGTGATCACCGCTCTCCGCGTCCAGCCCGACCGCCCCCGTCGCTCCGGAGCCCGCTGAGAGGGACGCCCCACGTCACTTCTCCGCGCCGTCCAACACCCCTGAGCGGAGCAGGAGGCGCACATGGTCGACGACCGGGGGGCCGACCGCGCGCAACGCCTCCATGTCACCGGCCGCGACCGCCGGCGTCACCATCGAGCTCACCGCCGACACGACGACCTGGCACGCGAACCGACCCGCCGGACCCGGCACGCCCATCAGGCCCGCCAGGGCCTCGGCCAGGTCGTGCTGTATCTCGGACCGCCGCCGGATGGCCTCCGGTCCGGCCGCGTACACCTCCACCAGGAACAGCCGCGCGTACCCCGGCTCGGACGCCAGCGCCTCCAGGTACGTGGTGACGGCCCGCTCGAACCGGGCCGCCGCGTCGCCCCCGCCCTCCGCGGCGCCCTCCAGCCGGCGGATCACCAGTTCGCTCGCCTGGTCGAACGCCGCCATGAAGCAGTCGAGCTTGGACGAGAACAGGCCGTAGAAGCTCTGCCGCGACACACGGGCCCGTTTAAGGACGTCCTCAACCGACGTGCCGACGTACCCTTTCTCCGCCATCGCCGCCGCCATGGCCGCGCAGAGGCGGTCACGGTGCACCCGCTCGACCTCCTCGCGGGACAGCGCGTGACGGCCCCGCGGCAGCCGGCGCGGCACGGGGCCGGACCCGGAGCTCTGCATCCGCTCAGGTTAAGGCACCCGCGCCCGCCGCCCGGCTCGTCCGATAACAGGCGATGAGACCGGTGTGATGGCATTCACCCGCCGGTCCGTACACTGGGCGAACGGGACCGTGACCCGCCGCGGGACGAACACTCCCGGTTCCGCGTTTCGGCGCGCCGTGACCCTGCCTTCACGTACGCGGTGGGACGTACGTCACACTAGGCATGTAGGTGTTCGAGGAGGAGAAGCGTGACCGATCGCGACGTGGACGTTCTGAGCAGAGCCCCGCTCTTCGAGGCCCTCGACGAGCAGGGCGCCAAGGCGCTGCGCGCCAACGTGACCGAAGCGCGTCTCGCGCGCGGTCAGACGCTGTTCAACGAGGGCGAGACCGGAGACCGGCTGTACGTCGTCCTCGAAGGCAAGATCAAGCTGACCCGGACGGCGCCGGACGGCCGGGAGAACCTGCTGAGCGTGCTCGGCCCGTCCGAGATGTTCGGGGAGCTGTCGCTGTTCGACCCGCGGCCCCGCACCGCGAGCGCCATAGCGGTCACCGAGTGCCGCCTCGCCGGGCTCGGCCACGACGACCTGCGGCCCTGGCTCACCGGGCACCCGGAGGTCGCCGTCCAGCTGCTCCGCGCCCTGGCGCAGCGGCTCCGCAAGACCAACGACGTGATGGCCGACCTCGTCTTCACCGACGTGCCCGGACGCGTCGCCAAGGCGCTGCTCGACCTCGCGGAGCGGTTCGGGCAGCCGTCCGAGGCGGGCCTGCACGTCCACCACGACCTCACGCAGGAGGAGCTGGCGCAGCTCGTCGGCGCCTCCCGGGAGACCGTCAACAAGGCGCTCGCCGACTTCGCCCAGCGCAACTGGCTGCGCATCGAGGCGCGCGCCGTCGTCATCCTCGACATCGAACGCCTCCGCAAGCGCTCGAAGTAGCCGCGGCCGTGTCCGGCGCCGCGTGTCCGGCGCCGCGTGTCCGGCGCCGCGTGTCCGGCGCCGCGTGTCCGGCGCCGCGCGTCCGGCCCGGCCGCGCCGCGCGTGCGGCCCGCCGGCGCCCGGAGGGCCGGCGGGTCAGCGGCGGGAGTCGAGGTAGTCCAGCTGCGCCTGCACCGACCACTCGGCCGCGGGCCACAGCGACTTGTCGACGTCCGCGTAGACGCGTTCGACGACCTCGCGCGCCGTGCGCGCGCCCGCGGCCACCGCCGCCTCGACCTGCGCGAGACGCTCGCGGCGGTGGTCGATGTAGTGGTCGAGCACGGCGATCGGGTCGTCCAGCTTGGGGCCGTGACCGGGGAGGACGGTGGCGGCCTCGACGTCGGCGGCGAAGCGGCGGAGCCGGTCGAGCGACGCGAGGTAGTCGCCGAGGCCGCCCTCCAGCACCGTCGTCCCGTAGCCGAGGACGGTGTCGCCGGTGAGGACCGCGCCGTCCGCCGGCAGCCAGAAGGTCAGCGAGTCGTCGCTGTGGCCCGGCGTCTCCATGATCCGCAGTTCCAGGCCGCCCGTGGTGACGACGTCCCCTTCCGCGAGCCCCTCGTCGCCGAGCCGGTGCCTGGGGTCGAGCGCCCGCACCTTGACGGACCCGCCGGCGAGCTTCGCGAACTTCCCGGCGCCCGCCGAATGGTCCGGATGGCCGTGGGTCAGCAGGACCAGCCCGACGCGCCGCCCCTGCGCCTCGACGACGTCCAGGACGCGCCGCAGATGCCTGCCGTCCTTCGGCCCGGGATCGACGACGACCGCCTCGTCCGACCCCGGCTCGGCGATGATCCACGTGTTCGTGCCGTCCAGGGTCATGGCGGACGGGTTCGGAGCGAGCACGCAGGTCGCCCGCTCAGTGCCCATCCCGTCGATCTCCGTCATGTCTCCCATCCTGCCCGAGGCCCGATCCGGGTGACGGGCCGGGTTCCAGCCGAAACGGTCGAGATGCCGCAGCGCGGACGTGCCGGCGAGCCGCCACATGGCGGCCTGCCGCCACGCGGCGGACCGGGCACCGGGCACGCGCCTCATCCCCGGTAGTGCCGCTCGACGCCGTCCGGCAGGACGAGATACGCCTCGCCGTCGATGATCTCCGCCGTGGGCTCGTGCACGACGATCTCGCGCCGCGCGGCCAGCACGTCCGCCACCGTGTCGAACTCCGCCAGCTCGGCCAGCGTCGCGACCGTCGGCGGCAGCATCATCCACTCGCCCTTCGCCGCGCGCTCGGCCGCCTCCGCGGGACGCACCCAGGCGACCTCGTCGGCCTCGGTGCTGACGTCCCTGGCCCGCTGCCCCTCCGGCATCGCGGCGACGAAGAAGCGGGTGTCGTAGCGCTTCGGCTCGATCGCCGGGGTGATCCAGTGCGCCCACGGGCGCAGCAGGTCGGCGCGCAGCACGAGGCCGCGCCGGTCGAGGAAGCCGCCGAACGACTGGGAGCGGTCCAGCAGCGCCCGCCGGTCGGCCTCCCAGTCGTCGCCGCGGGTGTCGTCCACGACGGTCTCGCCCGTCGGCCCGGCCAGCAGGACCAGAGTCTCCTCGAACGTCTCCCGGACCGCCGCGCACACCAGCTCGCGGGCCAGCGTCTCGTCCGCCTTGAACGCCGCGCCCCACTCGGCGGGCGGCGGCCCGGACCAGGCCAGGTCGGCCTCGCCGTCGCGCGGGTCGACTGACCCGCCCGGGAACACGTAGGCGCCCGGCGCGAACGCCATCGACCGGACGCGGCGCAGCATGAACGCCTGCAGCCCGTGCCGGTCGTGGTCGCGGAGCACCACGACGGTCGCCGCGTGCCGGGCCGGAGCGGGCTCGGCCCGGCCCGCCCGGATGTCCTCGATCCGATCCCGGAAGCTCGCCGGCAGCTTCAGCCCGTGCACAGTGCCCATGGCGAGTCATTCGGACATACCGAATGGCGTTCCGTCAAGCCTCGGTCCTACTCGACCTCGGCGATGAGCTCCACCTCGACGGGCACGTCCCGGGGCAGGGCGGCGACGCCCACGGCGCTGCGCGCGTGCTTGCCCGCGTCCCCGAACACCTCGACGAGCAGGTCGCTCGCCCCGTTGACCACCTCCGGCTGCCCGGTGAAGTCCGGCGCGCTGGCGACGAACCCGAGGACCTTCACGATCCGGACGACCCGCGACAGCTCGCCGACCTCCGCCTTGAGCGCCGCGACGCAGTTCAGCGCGCAGATCCGCGCCTGCCGGGCGGCCTCCTCCGCGCTGACCTCGGCGCCCACCTTCCCGGTGGCGCCCAGCTCGCCCTTCACCAGCGGGATCTGGCCCGCCGTGTAGACGAGCGAGCCCGTCCGCGCCGTCGGCACGTACGACGCGACCGGCTGGACGACGTCCGGCAGCTCGATCCCCAGCTCCCGCAGCCGCTCCTCGGGGGTGCTCATGACTGGACCTCGCGCTTGAAGTAGGCCACGAGGTTCTCCGGGTTCGGGCCCGGCAGGACGGTGACGAGCTCCCACCCGTCCTGGCCCCAGTTGTCAAGGATCTGCTTGGTCGCGTGCACCAGCAGCGGAACGGTCGCGTACTCCCACTTCTTCATGGCGTTCACCCTAGCGACGCGCCTGCTGGAACCTCGTTCGACCTTGCCTTGGCCGAGGTCGCGTCATAGCGTTCGCGGGCGTCGTGCACGTCGTCCATGTGGCGGTTCGCCCAGTCGATCATCGTGGCGATCAGCGGGACGATCCGGTCGCCCAGCGGCGTCAGCGCGTACTCGACCTGCACCGGGACGGCCGGGGTGACCGTGCGCGCCACGAAGCCGTCCCGCTCCAGGGAGCGCAGCGTCTGCGTGAGCATCTTCGCGCTGACGCCCGGCATGGCCCGGCTGACCTCGGCGTACCGGCGCGGCCCCCGCGCCAGCTCCCACAGGATCAGCGTGCTCCACTGCTTGCCGACGACGCCCAGCAGCTGGTTCATCGGGCACGCCTCCATGAAGGCGCCGAACGCCTCCCGCTCCTTCTCGCGGCGCTGCGCCGCCGTCATCGTCGCCATGCTGCGGGCTCACCTCCGGGTACCGAACGCACTCGGAGGTAACTTCTTCCGGACGTGCGCTGTTCCGACGACAGTGATCGGTGCGGGGGTCCTCCCGCGTCATCCCACTTCACGCAAGGAGTACCGGCATGCGCGCGATCATCGTCACGGCGCCCGGCGGGCCGGAGGCACTGCAGGACGCCGACGTCCCGGAGCCCGTCCCGGGGCCCGGCCAGGTGCGGATCAGGGTCGCGGCGGCGGCCGTCAACCCGGTGGACGCCGCCGTCCGCTCCGGCGGGCTCGCCGGCGCCGGCCTCATGGCGTTCGGCACGCGCCCGGCGTTCGGCATCGGGATGGACGTGGCCGGCACGGTCGACGCCGCCGCCCCGGACGTCACCGGCCTCGCGCCCGGCGACCGGGTCATCGGCCTGCAGGACCGGCTGGACGTCCCCGTCGCCGGCTACGCGGAATCGATCGTCCTCGACGCCTCCGCCGTCGCGCACGCACCCCGCTCGGCGTCACCGGCCGAGGCGGCGACGCTGCCGCTGAACGGCCTGACCGCCCTGCAGGCGCTCGACCTGCTCGACCTTCCGCCGGGGGCGACGCTGCTGGTCACGGGCGCCGCCGGCGCCGTCGGCGGCTACGCCGTCGAACTCGCCGCGCACCGCGGGCTGCGCGTCGTCGCCTCCGCCTCCGCGGCGGACGAGGAACTGGTGCGGGGCCTCGGCGCGGAGATGTTCGTCAGCCGCGACGCCCACCTCGCGGACGCGGTGCGCGCACTCGTCCCCGGCGGCGTCGACGGGGCCGTGGACGCGGCGCTCCTCGCCGCCGCGGCGCTCGACGCCGTCCGCAACGGCGGCTCGTTCGCCGCGGTCAACGGCGGCCCGGCCGTCCCCGTCCCGCTGCGCGGGATCACCGTCCGCAACGAATGGATCCGCGCGGACGCCGCGCAACTGGCCTACCTGGCCGACCTCGTGGACAGGGGCCGCCTCACCCTCCGCGTGGCCGACACCCTGCCCCTCTCGGAAGCCCGCAAGGCCCACACCCGCCTGGAATCCGGCGGCCTCCGGGGCCGCCTGGTCCTGATCCCCTGACCGCGCCTCTTGATCCCACGGCCGGCCCTGGAGAACGGGCGTCCCGCAGTCTCGGGCGCCGTAAGGGGATCGGACGGATGCTCGGCGCGGAGGGGCGCAAGTCCACGTCGAGCACCCTCAGCAGCCGCTGCCCCGCCCTGCCGACCCCGGCCAACGCGTCCCGCCGAACGGCGCGCCCAGGTCGAGACCGCAGGCTCAGCAGGAATCAGACGGGCGCTCGGCGCGGAGCATGACGCGGCGGAGAAGGTCGGAGAGGGTACGGCGCTCATCCGGGTCGAGCACGCCCAGCAGCCGCTGCTCCTCCCTGCCGACGCCGGCCAACGCGTCCCGCCAGGCGGCGCGCCCGGCGTCGGTGAGTTCGACGATGACGCGGCGGCGGTCGGCGGGGGACGGCGTCCGCCGGACGAAGCCGCGCCGCTCCAGGGCGTCCAGCCGGCCGGTGATCGAGTTGGGCGGCATGCCGAGGTCGGCGGCGAGCTGGGACGGCGCGGCGGTGCCGTGCCGTCCGGCGAGCGCGTGCAGCGTGTCGTACTCGTGCCAGTGCAGGCCGATCGCTACGAGCGACTCCTCGCGGACCTGCTTGAGGTGCCGGACGAGGTACCCCATCCGGGTGACGGCGCCCTCGATGTCGGGATCGAGGTCGGGCAGGACCGGCGTCCACCGCGCCACATGCTCGTCTACCCGGTCTCGCGCCGTGTCGCCCATGCCGACGATCCTAGCGTCGCCTTCGACAGCGAATAATTCGTTGACGAATAGTTCGGTACCGAACTATATTCCACGGCATGGCTCACCCACTGCGCGGCCGGGACTTCCGGCTGCTGTTCGCCGCGCGCGTCCTGTCCATGACCGGCGACGCCGCCGTGCCCGCGGCGCTCGCGCTCGCCGTGCTGCGCGCGACCGGCTCCACCTCCGCGCTCGCGCTCGTCCTCGGCTGCGCGATGGCGCCGCGGCTGCTCCTCCTCCCGGTCGGCGGCGCCGTCGCGGACCGCTTCAACACGCGGGCCGTAGCCCTGACCACCGACCTCGCCGGCGCCGCCGCGCAGCTGTTCGCCGCGCTCGAACTCCTCGGCGGCGAGCCCCGGCTCTGGCATCTCGCCGCGGCCCAGGTGATCGGCGGCGCGGCCTCCGCCTTCCAGATGCCGACGATCTCGCCGCTGATCACCGGGACCGTCGAGCCGTCCGGGCTGCACAGGGCGAACTCCCTCATCGGCGCGGCCAACGGCGCCACCCGGCTCGCCGGTCCCGCGGTCGCCGGGACGTTCGTGCTGACCGTCGGCCCGGGCTGGACGTTCCTGCTCGACTCCGCGTCCTTCGCCGCGAGCGCCGCGCTCCTCGCGATGACGCGCGTCCGGAACGTCCCGGTGCCCCGGCGCCCGCTGCGCGCCGACCTCGCCGAAGGCTGGTCGGAGGTGCGCTCCCGCGACTGGTACTGGACGAGCCTGATCGCGCACGGCATCTGGAACGGCGCCTCCGCCGTCCTGCTCACCCTCGGCCCCGCCATCGCGGTCGAGCGGCTCGGCGGCGAGGGGACGTGGATCGCCACCGTCCAGACCGGCGCCGCCGGGCTCCTCGCCGGGGCGCTGATCGCCGGACGCGTCCGCCCGCACCGTCCCGTCCTGGTCGCGAACGCGGGCCTCGCCACCCTGGCGCTGCCCCTCGCCCTGCTGGCGGTGACCGCACCCGCGCCGCTGGTCGTCGCGTCCTACGGGCTGGCGATGACCGGGCTGGGCGTTCTCAACCCGACATGGGAGACCGTCGTCCAGAAGAGCATCCCGCCACACGCCCTGGCGCGCGTGACCTCCTACGACTGGCTGCTCTCCCTGGCCGCCGCCCCTCTGGGCTACGCGCTGGCTCCGTGGGCGGCATCAGAGTGGGGCGCATCCACCCCCTCTTGACCGCGGCCCTCCTGGTGGCCGCCGCGTGCCTCGGCACGACGGCGATCCCCGGCGTCCGCCACCTGACCACGCACGCCCCCGCAAAGCCCCTGCAACCCACCGCCTAGCCGCACAGCAGGCCCGGACGCCCGGAGAACGAACGCAAGCGGCCCCGATCTGCACGCCCGCAAGCCACTACCTGGCGCTTTGGAGGCCCGCTGCTTGGCCAGGCGTGTCAGCTGGGTCGGCGGGTTTCGTGGGAGCGGTCGGGTGCCAGGTCGGACGCGGGGTCGCCGCTCGTAATGCCGCGGCGGTCGTCGGACGACGAGGACTCGTGCTTCGGCTCGTCCAGGCCAAGGACCGGCGGGACGTCCTCGGCCGACTGCAGCGACGAGGGCTGCTCCGCCGCCTTGGCCAGGTCCTCCTCGGCCCTGGCGAGGCGCTCGGCCAGGCCGGGCTTGTCCTTCTCGTCGCCGGCCTCGGACTGCCGCCCGGAACCGCCGGCGGCCCGCTCGAAGAACCGCAGGATCTCCACCGGCAGCGGCATGACCAGCGTGCTGTTCTTCTCGGCGGAGACCTCCACGACCGTCTGCAGCAGCCGCAACTGGAGGGCCGCCGGGTCCTGCGACATGATCTCCGCCGCGGCGGCGAGGCGCTTGGACGCCTGGAACTCGCCGTCCGCGGTGATGATGCGGGCGCGGCGCTCCCGCTCCGCCTCGGCCTGCCGGGCCATCGAGCGCTTCATGCCCTCGGGCAGCGAGACGTCCTTGATCTCGACCCGCTCGATCAGCACCCCCCACGGGCCCTCGGTGATCTCGTCCATGATCACCCGGAGGCGCTTGTTGATCTTCTCGCGCTCGCCGAGCAGCTCCTGCATGTCGGCCTGGCCGATCACCGACCGCAGGGACGTCTGCGCCACCTGCGACACCGAGTGCCCGTAGCTCTGCACGTTGACGATCGCCTTCACCGGGTCGACCACCCGGAAGTAGACGACGGCGTCGACGCGGACGCTCACGTTGTCCTGGGTGATGCCGTCCTGCCCGGGCACCCCCATGGTGATCGTCTGCCGGCTGACCTTCTGCATCCGCTCCATGATCGGCACGATCGCGGTCAGGCCGGGCTCGCGCACCGCGCGGGGACGCAGCTGCCCGCCCCGCTGGACCTGCCCGAACCGGAACACGACCCCGTGCTCGTACTGCTGCACCACGCGGACCGACGACGCCAATACCAGCAGGCCGCCGACGAGGATGATGAGCAGGATGATGAGTGCCACCGCTTCCATCACGGGCACCTTTCTCGCGTGGACGGCCGGGCCCGGGGATCGCCCGGACGCCGGCGGAACTCTGAACCCGCGAGGATCCAGACGGAACCGCCCGCGGACGGCTCACGTTTCCCAGCTAACCGCGCGGGCACGCCCGTGTACAACGCCAGCACGGATGATCTTGCACGGAACCGTGTCAGGGATCACTTGCATACGGGCGGGCGCCCTCTGAAGTGTTTGTCGAGTGAACGATATGGTCGATCGGGTGAGCGCGAGAGACACCGACTGGGACGGCGTACGCCTCCATGTGGTCACCGGGAAGGGCGGCACGGGCAAGACGACCGTCGCCGCCGCCCTCGCCCTTGCCCTGGCCGCCGGGGGACGCAAGGTCCTGCTCGTCGAGGTCGAGGGACGCCAGGGCATCGCCCAGCTCTTCGACTGCCCGCCCCTCCCGTACGAGGAGCGCCGCGTCGCGGTCGCCCCGGACGGCGGGGACGTGTACGCGCTCGCCGTCGACACCGAAGAGGCGCTCATCGAGTACCTCGAGATGTTCTACAACCTCAAGCGCGCCGGGAAGGCGATGACCAAGCTCGGCATCGTCGACTTCGTCACCACCATCGCCCCCGGCCTGCGCGACGTCATCCTCACCGGCAAGACGTCCGAGGCGGTGCGCCGCAAGAAGAAGGACGGCGCCTTCGTCTACGACGCCGTCGTCATGGACGCCCCGCCCACCGGCCGCATCACCAAGTTCCTGAACGTCAACGAGGAAGTCTCCGGGCTCGCGAAGGTCGGCCCCGTCCGGAACCACGCCGACACCGTGATGAAGGTCGTCCGCAGCCCCGAGACCGCCGTGCACTTCGTCACCCTCCTCGAAGAGATGCCCGTCCAGGAGACGATGGACGGCATCCGCGACCTCACCGCGGTCGGCCTCCCGGTGGGCGGCGTCATCGTGAACATGGAGCACGAGCCCGTCCTCAGCGAGGACGACCTCGCCGCGGCCGCCGCCGGCACCCTCGACACCGACGAGATCGTCCGCGGCGTGAAGGCGGCCGGCCTGGAGCACGACGCCGAGCAGATCGCCGCCGTCCTCGCCGCCGAGGCCGCCGACCACGCCCGCCGCACCGCCCTCCAGCGCCGCGAGAAGGAGCGCCTCGACTCGATCGACCGCCCCCGCTACACCCTCCCGATGCTCTCGGACGGCATGGACCTCGCCGGCCTCTACGACCTGGCCGCCGCCCTCCGCGCCCAAGGCGCCGCATGACCACCCGCCCCGCGGCCCGGAGGCGCCTCCCGCCGGCCCCACCTGACCACGCCGCAGAACCGAGGAAGCGCGACCGGGCACCGACCGGCGCCGCGTCGCGGCCGGGCGTCTCCTGGGTCGCCTCGGCGGCGACGCACACGACGAAACCCGCCGCGGTACGCCGGCGTGCGGAGCGAGCCCGGCGGGTCGCCGGACGCGGAACGGCAGAGGTGAATCGATGAGCCCGACCAGCAAGACTCCTCCCGTCCTGGACGTCGACGCGCTGCTCGACGACCCGCGCACGAAGATCATCGTGTGTTGCGGTTCCGGCGGGGTCGGGAAGACGACCACGGCCGCGGCGCTCGGGGTGCGCGCCGCCGAGCGGGGGCGGGACGTCGTCGTCCTCACCGTGGACCCGGCGCGGCGGCTCGCCCAGTCGATGGGGCTGTCGGAGCTCGACAACAACCCGCGCAAGATCGAGATCGAGGGCGACGGCGAGCTGCACGCGATGATGCTCGACATGAAGCGCACCTTCGACGAGATCGTCGAGGCGCATGCCGACCCCGACCGCGCGAAGCAGATCCTCGCCAACCCCTTCTACCAGTCGCTGTCGTCCAGCCTGTCGGGGACGCAGGAGTACATGGCGATGGAGAAGCTCGGGCAGCTGCACCGCTCCGGCGCCTGGGACCTGATCGTCGTGGACACGCCGCCGTCCCGGAACGCCCTGGACTTCCTGGACGCCCCGGAGCGCATGGGCCGCTTCCTCGACGGCCGGTTCATGAAGATCCTCGCCGCGCCGGCCAAGACCGGCGGCCGCTTCGGCGTCAAGGTGATCAGCGCCGGGTTCGGCATGTTCACCGGGGCCATCAACAAGGTCCTCGGCGTCCAGCTGCTCCGCGACGTGCAGACGTTCGTCGCCGCGTTCGACACGATGTTCGGCGGGTTCCGGGAGCGCGCCGAGAAGACCTTCAAGCTCCTGCAGACCCCCGGCACCGCGTTCCTCGTCGTCGCCGCCCCGGAGCCGGACGCTCTCCGCGAGGCGTCCTACTTCGTGGAACGCCTCGCCGAAGAGCGCATGCCGCTCGCCGGGCTCGTCGTCAACCGCGTCCACGAGTCCGCGGGCGACGCGCTGTCCGCCGCCCGCAGCCAGGCCGCCGCCGAGACGCTGGAGGAGCGCGGCGAGCACGCGCTGACCGCGGCCCTGCTGCGCCTGCACACCGACCGCATGCAGCTGGCCGCCCGCGAGGAGCGCCTCCGCGACCACTTCGCGTCCGCGCACCCGACCGTCCCGGTCACGGCGGTCCCCGCCCAGGCCGAGGACGTCCACGACCTGGACGGCCTCCGGCAGGTGGGCGAGGACCTCGCCGCCCCGACCTCGGCCCCCACCGCCGCCTGACCCGTCCCATGCGTCCTCCCCGGAGCCGGTCGTTCCCTGCCGCCTCCACGGTGGCCCCGGCTCCGGGCGCGCACCACTAGAACTCGCTTCTGTGGATAACCTGCCCGCCGCCGCGGGGGGCTATTTGGCGTCCTTCGGGACGTACAGGCGGATGTCGTCCACATATGCCGAGCCCTCGTAGTAGTTGAGGTGCGGGTCGCCGATGATGAAGGAGTCGGGGTAGGCCGAGCCCTTGGGCCAGGTGTGCTCGGTGACGTACGTCCCGGCAGGGCCCTTGTGGAGGAGCCGCCGGTCGAAGCGGCCGTCGTACTCGCCCGGCGTCTGGTTGTAGTGCCAGATCGGACGGCCGTCCTCCACGAAGTCATGGTGGACCCGCAGCGTGGCCTGCCCGATGTGGAGGAACGGGCCGCTCATCTCCAGCGTGTACCCGGTGGCGTCGCGCTCCACGGCGAAACGGTACGCGGCCTTCGGCATGAGCTCCGGCCGGATCTCGGCGCTGGCCAGGTGCTCCTTGAACCGTCCGCCGGGGCCGTACGGCTCGTCCATGGAGACGTTCCCGCAGGCCGTCTTGATGTAGTACTCGTTGCTGATGTTGTTGTTGGCGGCCTCGCGGAACTTGTCGCCCCGCACGAACAGCGCGTTGATGCCGTTGAAGGTGCCGTCGAACGTCCGGTAGATCTTCCCGGTCTTCGGGTTGCAGGTCCCGGCGTTCTTCCAGCGGGCGTCGTCGCTGTAGTAGCCGTCCATGATGACCTTGCGCCGGTAGTGGATGCCCGGGTTGCCGTGCGGCGCGGGCGTCGCGTAATCGAGGATCGTCAGGTAGTAGAACCCGTTCTCCCTCGTCACGTCCGGGTACTGGCAGCGCGACTTGCCGGGCAGCGCGCCCTGGAACGTCCACGGGTAGCGGGTCTTGCACGGCTCGCGCCGGTAGCCGTTGTGCTTGCCGCCGTAGTCGAACGTGCCGTGCCGCTTGCCGCCGAAGTCGATGCCGCGCAGCGTCATCTCCACGCGGTAGCGCGGCGGCAGCGGGCGCGTGGGTCGGATCAGCACCCCGGCGTCCCAGCTCGGCTCGGAGATCCGCGCGACCTTCTGCCCGCCCGGCAGGGACGCGCTGGACAGCCCCGGACGCGAGTCGGGACGGCCGTCGCGGTCCTTGTCGACGGCCGCGATCTCGGCGGTCAGCCATCCGCCGCGGCCGAACTCGACGCGCTTGCGGAACACGTTCAGGGTGGCCAGCTGCTTCTTGAACAGGGGGCCGCTGATCTTCGTCCACGCCTCGCCGTCGTCGTCGAACGCGTCGACGTTCCACGGGCTGTGCGGCCCCTGCGGGTCGAGGCGCCACGTGGCGCCGTCGATTCGCAGCGGCCGGTCGAAGCCCTCCTGGGCCATCAGCACCCACGGCCCGGTGCGGTCGGACGCGGTCCCCGCGGCGGCCGGCCAGGCCGCGGACGCCGCGGCGGTCGCTCCGGCGGCCACTCCGGCGGCCGCGACGGTGATCTTCCAGCGTCCCCTCAAGACGTGCCCCCTCGGTCCGGTGAACGAAGGCGCGCCGCCTCCCAAGATCGGCACGCCGGCACGGACACTACGGTGATCACGGCCCCGACCTGCGGCGATGCGCTGCACGGCGGCGCTATCTTGATCGTCCCTTGGCGAACTCCGAGGGGACGCTCATGCCCGGAGGCCAACGATCCGAGCGCCGGTCACGCCTCCGGAACCATGCTCCGCCCAGCAACGGACGACCCGCTCCCCGGAAGCACCGCCGAGCCGGAAACAGGACGCGGCCGCGGGCCCGCACCGCGAAAACGGTGCGGGCCCGCGGCCACGCTTTATTGGACTGTGCCGCTGCCGGACGCCAGGACGAGCCGCGCACGGCCCGCCCCGAAGGTCAGCTGGCGACGAGCTCCTGCTCGTCCTCCGTCTCGACCGACCGCTCGTACTCCTCCTTCGCGGTCTCCAGCAGGTCGCGCCAGGACCGCACGTCCGGCCGCCGCCGCAGCAGCGCCCGGCGCTCGCGCTCGGTCATCCCGCCCCAGACGCCGAACTCGATCCTGTTGTCGAGGGCGTCGGCGAGACACTCCGTCCGCACCGGGCAGCCGCGGCAGATGAGCTTGGCCCGGTTCTGCGCCGCTCCCTGCACGAACAGGGCGTCTGGGTCCGCGTTACGGCAGGCGGCGCGGGCGGTCCAATCCGTGATCCACATCTTGGCCCCACTCCCCTAGGGTCTGTGTCGATTTGCGCTCCTTGGCCGGACGGGCGCGGACGTCAGGCCGCCAAACGAAAGCCGTGGGGAAGAACTTACGGAAGCGAGGGACGTTTCAACAGCCCCCGATGGGCCCATTCTCGATATAGCCCACCGGGGCCATACCGCCGGAACGGACTAGTTACCTGTAGTTGACGCGCCAGACACGACGCAGGTTGTCATGATGAGGGCATACCGGACGAACGTCTCACCCGGAGCGGCCGGCGGCCGGAATCACCGGCGGACGCTGGGGGACGTGTCCCTAATGCACCTCTCGTCCCGCGTACCCTAGACCCCGTGCGCGTTGCGAAAACAAACCGGGTCAAGGATGCCTCCACCCTGCTCAAGCTGCTCGGAGCGGCAGGAGTGGCGGGCCTCATCGTCGCCCTCATCGCGCTGCCGGCCGTCGGCAGCGCCGGGCTGACCGCCCGCGACGCCGCGAACAACTTCGACGACATGGACAGCCAGCTGAAGACCGCCCCGCCGTCCGAGAAGACGGTGATGTACTCGGCGGACGGCAAGCAGGTCGCCACGTTCTTCGACAAGTACCGCGAGTCCGTCCGGCTCGACCAGGTCGCGCCCATCATGCGCAAGGCCATGATCGACATCGAGGACTCGCGGTTCTACGAGCACGGCGCGCTCGACCTGAAGGGCACCATCCGCGCACTGGCGTCCAACGTCGAGTCCGAGCAGACGCAGGGCGGGTCCACGCTGACCCAGCAGTACGTCAAGAACCTGCTGGTCGACAGTGCCCGGACGCAGAAGGAGTACCGCGACGCGACGGCTCCCACGGTCGGACGCAAGCTCCGCGAGCTCCGCTACGCGCTCGACATCGAGCAGCGCATGACGAAGGACCAGATCCTTGAGGGCTACCTCAACATCGCCTACTTCGGCGCGGGCGCGTACGGGGTCCAGGCGGCCGCGAAGCGCTACTTCAGCGTCCCCGCGTCCAAGCTGAACCTGGGCCAGGCCGCACTGCTCGCCGGCATCACGCAGAACCCCACCGCCTACGACCCCATCCGCAACCCGAAGGACGCCCGTCACCGGCGTGACGTCGTCCTCTACCGGATGGCTCAGCTCGGGCACATCACCAAGGCGCAGGCCGACGAGGAGGCCGCCAAGCCGATCCAGCTGAACCGCACCGACCCGGTCGGCGGCTGCCAGACCAGCAAGGCGCCGTACTTCTGCGAGTACGTCAAGTACGACATGCTCAACATCCTGTCGGACGGCAAGTACTGGTCGCTCAAGCCGAAGCAGCAGCAGAACATCGTCAACGAACTGAACCGGGGCGGCTACACGATCCGCACCACGATCGACATGAAGAAGCAGCGGGCCGTCGACAAGACGCTCCGCAGCAACGTCGCCCCGGGCGGGAACCGCGTCGCGGCGGAGGCGATGGTCGAGCCCGGCACCGGCAAGATCAAGGCGATCGGCGTCAGCAAGCGGTTCGGCCCCGGCAAGGGCCGGACCACCATCAACCTCGCCGCCGACTACTTCCACGGCCGCAACAACGGGGTATCGGCCGGCTCGACCTTCAAGGTCTTCACCCTCGCCGCCGCCATCGACCAGGGCATTCCGGTCAGCACGACCATCAACTCGCCGCAGACCGCGACGATCGGCGGATACCAGCCGTGCCGCTACACCGGGACCTGGAAGAACAAGAAGTACGACAACGACCTGATCGGCGGCGGCCCGCCCTGGACGGTGTCCAACGCGGGCGACAGCGAAAAGGGCAACTTCAACCTCAAGACCGGCACCTGGCACTCGGTCAACACCTTCTACGCCTACCTGGAGAAGCGCGTCGGCGTCTGCAACGCGGTGAAGATGGCGGAGAAGTTCGGGATGAAGCAGGGCAACGGGAACCCGCTCCTGCCGATCCCGTCCCAAGTCCTCGGCGTCAACGACATCGACATGGTGCACCTCGCCGCCGCGTACGCGGGCTTCGCGGCCCGCGGCAAGTACTGCGCGCCCATCTCCATCACCGAGGTCGTCGACCCGCAGGGCAAGAAGCTGAAGCTGCCCAAGCAGGACTGCCACCAGGCCCTGGACGAGGACGTCGCCGACAAGGTGAACTCGATCCTGCAGGGCGTCCTCACCAAGGGCACCGCCGCCGGGCTCGGCATCGGCCGCCCCGCCGCCGGCAAGACCGGAACCTGTGAAGAGTTCACCTGCGCCGTGTTCGCCGGCTTCACCCCGAACCTCGCCGCCGCCGTCGCCTACTGGGACTACCGCGGCCCCTGGCAGTACAAGGTGTACGGCGTCTACGGCGCGACGATCCCCGGCCCCCTCTGGCGGACCTCGATGCAGCGGGCCCTGGCCGGCGAGCCCGCCCCGGGCTTCCGCACCCCGTCCCGCGACTTCGGCGACACCACCCGCGTCCCGAAGGTGAAGGGCGCGACCGTCGCGGACGCCAAGTCCAAGCTCGCGGCGGCCGACCTGCAGGCCAGGGTCGCGTCCGGATCCGTCGACTCGGACCAGCCGCGCGGGACGGTCGTGTCCACGTCACCCGACGCGGGCACCGAGGTCCCGCCGGGCACCACGGTCATCCTGTACATCAGCAGCGGCAAGAAGCCCGCACGAGGCCACGACGACTGACCCGCAGGGCCCGGCGCTCCCGCCGGGCCCTCCGTCATTCAGCGAGCTGCCGCTTGACCTCGGCCGCGACCCGGCCGCCCTCGGCGCGCCCCGCGACCTTCGGGTTCACGACCTTCATGACCTGCCCCATCGCCCGCGGCCCGGCCGCGCCCGTCTGCGCGATCGCGTCCGCCACCAGCGCGGTCAGCTCCTCATCGGACAGCTGCGCCGGGAGGTACTCCTCCAGCACCGCGCCCTCGTCCCGCTCCGCCTGCGCCTGCTCCTCGCGCCCCGCGTCACCGAACGCCGCCGCGGCCTCGCGGCGCTTCTTCGCCTCCCGGGCGAGCACCTTGACGACCTCGTCGTCCGACAGCTCGCGCGACTGCTTGCCGGCGACCTCCTCGTTCTTCACCGCGGTCAGCGCCATCCGCAAAGTACGCGTGCGCACCTCGTCCCGGGCCTTCATCGCGGACGAGAGGTCGGTCTCCAGCTTCTCCTTCAGGGTCATGCCGAACATCATGCCCGTCCGGCACCTTCTGCCTCATCAGGATTACCGCGCGGTGCCCATCTCTGAAAGCATGGGACCCTGAGAAGGGAGAGTCGTGCGAAAGATCTACGCCGTGCCCCTGGGCCTCCTGGGCGCGGGGGCCGCGACCTTCGGGTACGCCTCGGTGATCGAGCGGAACTGGTTCCGCCTACGCCGCGTCGACGTGCCGGTGCTGCCGCCAGGCCGTCCGTCGGTGAAGATCCTGCACATCTCCGACGCGCACCTCACCCCCGGGAGGACGCGCCTCATCCACTGGGTCCGCTCCCTGGACGCCCTGGAGCCCGACCTCGTCGTCAACACCGGCGACACCCTCTCCCACCGCGACGCGATCGGCCCCTTCCTCGAAGCCCTCGGCCCCCTCCTCGACCGTCCCGGCGTCTTCGTCTACGGCTCCAACGACCTCTTCTCACCGATCTTCAAGAACCCCCTGCGCTACGTCTGGCGGACGAGCAAGTCCGACTACGAGCGCAACCACCGCGAACCCGACCTCCCCTACCGCGAACTCGGCTCCGCCCTCCAGGCCGCCGGCTGGCTCGACCTCAACAACCGCATTGGCCGCCTCAAGGTGGGCGAGCTCGACGTCGAGTTCGGCGGCATCGACGACTCCCACATCGACCGCGCCCGCTACGACAAGATCGCCGGCCCCGTCGACCCCCAGGCCGACGTCCACATAGGCGTCATGCACAGCCCCGAGCCCCGCAACCTCGACCGCTTCGCCGCGGACGGCTACGACCTCCTCCTCGCCGGCCACACCCACGGCGGCCAGGTCTGCGTCCCCTTCTACGGCGCCCTCGCCACCAACTGCGGCATCGACCGCCCCCGCGTGAAGGGCCTCCACAGGCACCGCGGCTCCTGGCTCCACGTCTCCGCGGGCCTCGGCACGTCCCCGAAGGCCCCGATCCGCTTCTGCTGCCCCCCGGAGGCGTCCCTCCTCACCCTCGTCCCCCGGTGAACTGGCAGACCGCCACCCTGCTCGCCACCCTCTACGACTATGCCGTCCAGACCCGCACACTCGCCCGCATAGGCGCCCGCGTCCTCTGGAACTACGACATAGCCAACCTCCGGGGCGCAATCGCCGCCCAGGACCCCAACGCCCTGACCCTCGACATCCCCTGCGGCGGCGGCCTGGCAGTCGGCGACAACCCCCGCCACATAGCGGCCGACATCTCCCGGCACATGCTCACCAGAGCCCGCCGCAAGACCCGCACCCTCCTCCAGGCGGACATCTACGCCTTGCCCTTCCCGCCCTCCACCTTCGACGTCTGCGTCACCTACAACGGCCTCCACTGCCTGGACGACCCCGCCGCAGCCCTGCGCGAACTGGCCCGAGTCCTACGCCCAGGAGGCACCCTGACCGGCACGACCCTCGTCCGAGGCGCCGGCCGAGACCCCCTCATCACCGCCATGCAACGCGCAGGCATCTTCGGCGCCCCCGGCACGGCAGCCGACCTCCGCACCTGGCTGACCACCGCCGGCCTGACCGCCATAGAGCTCACCCCGTCGGGCGCCGTGACCGGCTTCACAGCCCGTAAATAGGGACGCAGCACCCCTCACCATCCGCTACAGTGGTCTAGGCGCCGGGAGCACGTACGACCTCCCGGGCAGCCACCACCGGGGTGTAGCGCAGCTTGGCAGCGCGCTTCGTTCGGGACGAAGAGGTCGTGGGTTCAAATCCCGCCACCCCGACAGAAACCGCCATCTCAGAGGCCGGATCTCCACCACGGAGACCGGCCTCAACCTCTTTCCTCCGTCATCCACCCGCGAACTCCGCCCCCACCCACGGACACCGTCCACCCCGAACCAGCACCGCGCGGACCTGCTCAACCGCCCCCATGTTCAGATCTGCGGCCCGTTCGCTTGCTCCAGGTGACCCGTCCGGACGTACCCAGAGCTGCCCGACGCATGACCATCGCCAACCCCCATGCCGCAACAGGCCCAGGCTCCTCGGTGGGGGCAATTTGCCGGGATTGTTCCCCTCGGTGCCCTGGTTGGGTCGGCCGGCGGGCTTGTGGGGAGCGCCGTGTCGACTGGCCGTCAGGTCGATCGTTCTACCCAGCCGTACTGCTCAAGCCGCTCGCGCGCCTTCTGGCGGTCCGCGTCAGTGAAGAGTTCCTCATACTCTGGGCGCAGAACGTGAGCTTCCACGCTGAGATCCAGCCGACCGTGGTTCCAGAGGGTTGTGAATCCATCCGAGGGCGTCTCGGACCAGAGGAGTTGCTTGGCCGCGGCCAACCCGCCTTCGTTGCTGACCATCTGCAGGAACCGAGTGGCGTTGTACCCCAGCTCTCGCTTGGCCGTCTGATAGATCGCAACCATGGCCCGATGGAATTCGCGCTCGCGTTCGTCCATTCTTCTCTCCTACGCCAGAGGCCGGTCGGTCGCTCTCTCCAACATCATCCTCAGACAAAGGCTCCGTGCCACCCGCGACTTGGTGACCAGCCTCCTGCTGTCCGGCCGAAGGTCCTGTCGACGACGCGTGAAAACTGACCCCCAGGCGACGGCCGAAATCTGACCCCTTTGCTGTCACTGTGGAGGGTGATCAAGGTGGAGGACTGGGCG
>NZ_JBEORG010000049.1:0-44889 GCF_040302145.1 Spirillospora sp. NPDC127506
GGCTCAGATCAACGGCTTGACGAACCGCCGGATGCGGGCCCGCATGTCCGGTGGTGTGAGAGGAGGGCCGGGCGACCCGGCCCTCCTACTCGATCCCGGGGTCGTGTCCCGACCACGGGGCACCGGCCGTACGCTTAGGGCGAGGGCCGGACGTTCCGCCCCGTACGGGAAATCGGGAGGCGCTGTGGCAGGCAGCGGCGGCGACAGGCCGACGATGTCGGGGGCCAAGGGCTTCGCCATCATCCTCGCCGGGATGCTCGGCGTGCTCCTCCTGCTGTGGGGGCTCGCCGCGCTCGTCGCGCCCTGACCAGCGCCCGCTCACCGCCCCGGCTCACCGCGCCCGCTCACCGCCCCGGCTTACCCGCCTGCGCGGCCGCGGCGTCCTAGTGTGGCGGTCATGCCCACGCTCATCGTGCTCCGTCACGCCAAGGCCGTCGCCGGTTTCGGCACGGCAGACATCGACCGCGTCCTCAACGACCGCGGCCGCCGCGACGCCGCGGCGGCCGGGGAGTGGCTGCGCGCGAACGACCTCGTCCCCGAGCACGTGCTGTGCTCCCCCGCCGCCCGCACCCGCGAGACGCTCGGCCTGCTCGCGGTCGGCGCCGAGGTGAGCCACGAGCCGGGCATCTACGACAACGACCCCGAGGGGCTCCTCGCCCTGATCACCGAGGCGCCGGAGGAAGCGGGGACACTGCTGCTGGTCGGGCACAACCCGTCCGTGCACCAGCTCGTCCACGACCTCACCGGCCGGGCCCCGGAGTCCTTCCCCACGTGCGCGATCGCCGTGATCGACCTGCCGGGGGCGTGGAGCGACGCCCGGCCGGGCCTCGGCACGCTCCGCACCGTCCGCACCCCGAAGGGCTGATCCGCGGTCAGGGGCGGGGAGCCGCGGCGGCGAGGGACGACTCGACGACCGTCCCGGCGTCCCGGCGCAGCGACCGGATCGTGTGGCGGGTGCCGGACACCTGCAGCAGCGCCTGCCGCAGCGGGGTGACCTCCTCCCGGTCGACGCCCGCCTTGATCTCGGCGCGCCGCCGCCGGGTGATCGCGGACAGGTGCGAGTCGAGGTCGGCGAGCTCCTCGTCCAGCTCCTCGACCGGCCGGGCGTCCTGCGCGCCGAGTTCCTCCGGGTCCTCCACCAGCGTCGCGGTCTCCTCGAACCGGTCCGCGATCCGGTCGAGGATCTCCGGGACGGGCCCGGTGTCGACGGCCTCCGCGCGGGACAGCCGCGCGACCGCGATGAGGTGGTCGCGGGTGCGGTGCGCGGCGTGCACGGCTCTGTCCAGCTCGGCGATCAGCTCTTTGTCGGGGACCCGCTCGTGGCCGAGCCGGGCGCGGGTCTCGGCGACGGCCTCCGCCGCCCGCTCCGCCGCGACGATCCGGTCGTGCGGCAGCCGGGTCTCCTCGCCCGCGAGGACGTCCGCCGTGGAGCGGACGAGCCCGGCGTGCGTGTCGAGGAGCCGCCCCAGCTGCCGCGGCAGCCGCTCCAGGTGCCCGGCGGGCCACAGCAGCCGGACGGCGAGGTACGCCATGGCCGTCCCGGCGACGGTCAGCGCGATCCGCTCCCCGGCGGTGCGCCAGTCGGCGGGGGTGGAGAAGTCGAGCAGCATCATCGCGAGCGGCGTCCCGAACAGCGCCCAGTAGGCGAAGTTGACCGACCGCATCGCGAACCCGGCCATCGCGAACACGAAGGCGATCACGGCGACGGTGACCTGCCCGGGCGCGAGCGTGAGGATCACGGCGGCGATGGCGGCGCCGGCCGCGGTGCCGCCGACGCGCTGGACGAGCCGGTCGACGGTCTCGCCGTAGGTGGCGCGCAGGCTCAGCATCGCGGTGATCGTCGCCCAGTGCCCGTGCGAGAGGCCCGCCGCGGCGGCCACCGCCATGGACGCCACGGCCGTCACGAACACCCGCGACACCTGCCGGAAGGCGGGGGACCTGGTGCGGACGGCGCGCCGCGCCCGCTCCCACACCGGCATCGGGTCGAGGGTGCCGGGCATCCGCGGCGGCCCGAGCCCGATCCGCAGGCCGGCCGCGACGATGCGGCGGTTGGCGGCGACCTCGCCGGCGATGCGGTCGATGGAGCGCCGGACCTGGCTGATCAGCGCGACCGCGATGAGGTCCTCGTCGCCGGCGAGCCCGGCGCGCCGGATCTGCTCGGCGGCCCGCCCCATCCGCCGGACGGCCGCGGACTCCTCCCGGCCGAGCGGCGCCTCCCCGGCCGTCGCGATCCCGCCGGCGAGCAGCCGCAGCCGCGCGGCGAGCGCCGAGATCGCGGTCTGCGTCTCCAGCCGCCACTCCCGGTCGGGCGGGTAGTTCTTCGCCGCCTCCAGGACGGCCTGCAGCGTCACCGTCTCGTGCAGGACGCGCGCCAGCCCGTCGATGAGCCGCTCGGGCCGCGTCGGGTCGCTCCTGCCGCGCCCGGTCCGGTACAGCCGGTAGGTGGCGCGGGCCGCCGTCAGCGCCTCCGACGCGGCCCGCCGCTTCTTCTCCCAGTCCGGCACCCGCGTGACGGCCAGCAGGTCGGGGTCGGTGAGCTCGACGGCCTCCAGCGGCTCCGGGTCGTGCGCGCCGACGTCCTCCGCGACGGCGTCGAGCGCCTCGGCGACCGCGTCGGCGCACTCGCTGAGCGACGCCCGCAGGGGGCGCAGCCGCCGGGCGGGCCACGGCGCGAGCAGCAGCCCGGCGGTGAGCAGCCCGCCGATCAGCTCCAGCAGCCCGACGGCGAGGACGTCCGCGGACGGCGGCCGGACGGCGCTCAGCAGCACCGCCAGCCCCGCCGTGGACCCGATCCGCGGCACCGCGACGCCGAGCGCGATCAGCGGCGGGACGACGACCACGGTCGGCCACAGGTGCCCGCTGAGCAGCCCGCCGACCGCCGCCCCGATCGCGACGACCGCGACGCCGACCGCGAGGCTGCGCGCCTGCGCCCCGTACGGGCCCTCGGGCGCCCGCAGCGCCACCAGGTACGCGCCGAGCGCGATCATCGAGCCCTGCGCGGCGTGCCCGGTCAGCGCCCCGGCGATCAGCGGCACGGCCACCGCGAGGGCGGCGGCCGCCCCGTACATGGGGCTCGCCTGCCCGTTCGCCTGCACGTACGCCTCCCGCGCACGCTTCAGCACCGCCGGCCCCTCCGCCTTCGCTAGCCCGCCCGCGGAGATCGTCCACCCCGCGCCTCACCCGTACCCCGATGATCACCCGCCTATGGCATGCGACCCGTACGGGGGCGCGGTGGAAGGGGGCTCAGCGGGAGTCGGCGGCGTCGGCGGCCTCGACCTCTTCGCGGGAGATGCCGAGGAGGAAGACGATCGTGTCCAGGTAGGGGACGTTCACGGCGGTGTCGGCGGCCTGCCGGACGACCGGTTTGGCGTTGTAGGCGATGCCGAGGCCGGCGGCCTGGAGCATGTCGAGGTCGTTGGCGCCGTCGCCGATGGCGACGGTCTGGCTGATGGGGATGCCGGCCTCGCGGGCGAAGCGTTCGAGGGCGGCGGCCTTGCCGGCGCGGTCGATGACGCGGCCGGTGACGCGCCCGGTGAGCTTGCCGTCGACGATCTCCAGGGTGTTGGCGGCGGAGTAGTCGATGCCGAGGTCGTCGACGAGGGCGTCGGTGACCTGGGTGAAGCCGCCGGAGACGATCGCGAACTTGTAGTCGAGGCGCTTCAGGGTGCGCACCATGGTGCGGGCGCCCGCGGCGAGGCGGAGCTTGCCGCGGACGTCGTCGATGGCCGACGCGTCCAGCCCGGCGAGCAGGGCGACGCGCTCGCGGAGGGAGCCCTCGAAGTCGAGTTCGCCGCGCATGGCGGCCTCGGTGACCTTGGCGACCTCGTCGAGGCAGCCGGCGTGCTCGGCGAGCAGCTCGATGACCTCGCCCTGGATGAGGGTGGAGTCGACGTCCATGACGATGAGGCGCTTGGCGCGCCGGCTGAGGCCGCTCTGCTGGACGGCGACGTCGACCTGCTGCTCGGCGGCCTCGGCGGTGAGGGCGGCGCGGAGCGCGTCGGGGTCGGCGCCGGAGACGTCCATCTCGATGCAGGTGACGGGGTTCTGCGCGAGCCGCTCGATGCGGTCGATGTTCGCGCCGTGCGCGGAGATGCGTCCCGCGATCCCGGCCATCGCGGCGGGCTTGAGGGGGGAGCCGAGGACCGTGACGTGGAGCCGCCCGATCCGTTTGGGCATCCGCCGGTTGCGGCCCGTGGAGAGCTCGATCTCCATGTCGAGGTCGTTCGCGACGTGCTCGGCGGCGTTCCAGACGCGTCCGATGTCGGCGCCCTCGCTGTAGGCGAGCAGGACGCCGAGGACGAGGCGGCCGCGGATCACGACCTGCTCCACGTCGGCGACCGTGAGCGGGAATTCCGCGAGTGTCCGGAAGAGACGCGATGTCACGCCGGGGCGGTCGCGTCCGGTGAGTGTGATGAGCAGCGTGCGCTGCGCTGACCCGTCCATAACTGTCATCCACGGTACCGGCCGTGACATGCGCGCCGTCCGCGAGGTCCAGCATGCGGGACGCTACATGATCAGGTTGAGGTCCCCGAATTCGTGCCAGAGGTAGCGCTCCGCCAGGGCGGCCTCGTAGGTGGCGGCGAGCAGGTCGCGGCCCGCGATGGCGGCGAGCATCATCAGGTGGGACGACCTGGGCTCGTGCAGGCCGGTGAGGAGGCCGTCGACGGCCCGGACGCCGTTCTCCGGGGTCACGACGTGCTCGGTCCAGCCGGAGGACGCCCGGACGCGTCCCGCGGCGTCCACGGCCGTTTCCAGGGCGCGCACGGCGGTCGTGCCGACGGCGATCACCCGGGCGCCCCGGGCGCGGACGTGCTCCACCAGCGCCGCGGTCGGCTCCGGGACGCTGTACCGCTCGGCGTACGGGGGCTCGTGGGCCTCCGGGGACGCGACCCCGGTGTGGAGGGTGATCGGGGAGATCAGGACGCCGCGGGAGACGAGGCGCGTGACGAGGTCCGGCGTGAACGGGCGGGCCGCGCTCGGCATCTCCGCGCCGCCCGCGGAGCGGTCGTGGGCGAAGGCGGTCTGGTAGGCGGCGGCCGGCCAGTCGCGGCGGACGTACCCGTACCTGATCGGCGCGCCGTGCCGCCGCAGGTAGGGGACGACGTCGGTGCTCAGCCGGGCCTCCCACAGGCGTTTCGTCCGCCGCCGGACGAGCGTGAGGGTCGCGCCGCCGGGCAGGGGGATCCACTCGCCGGGGCAGCCGCCCGAGTAGGGGCGGGTGGCCTTGCCGGTGCGGCGGCGGAGCTCGACGAGCCACATCCGGTTCCCGGCGTCCGGCACCGGGGTGGAGAAGTGCACGCTGATCCGGTCGAGCCGGACGGCGGCGGGCAGCGTCGCCGAGGTGTTGACGACGAGGAGGTCGCCCGGGTCGAGCAGCGACGGCAGGTCGCGGAACGCCCGGTGGGCGACCGAGCCGTCCGCGCGCCGGGAGACCAGGAGGCGGACGCCGTCGCGGGCGCGGCCGCGCGCCTCCGGCGGCTCGTGGGCCTCCAGGGAGGGGGGCAGGGTGAACTCGACGGTCATTTCGGGACCTCCAGCCGCAGGGCGGCGAACGCGCCGGCCGCGGCGATCGCGGCGCACAGCGTCCCGGCGACGGCCAGGCCGGTGCCGAGGCGGGCGGCGCCGAAGGCGGTGACGAGGGCGCCCGCGACGCCGACGGCGAGGGACGAGCCGAGGGTGTCGCCGATCTGCATCGCGGACGTGTTGACGCCCTGCTCGCCCGCGGGCGACAGCCGCAGCAGCAGGACGGACAGGCTGCCGATCGCGAAGCCCATCCCGGCCCCCGCGACGATCCACGAGGGGACGGCGGCCCATCCGGAGACCTGGAGCGCGACCGTGGCGGAGCCGACACCCGCGATGATGCACAGCGCGCCGAGCAGCACATAGAACTCGCGGGACCGCGCGGACCTGCCCTGGACCTGCGCCGCGACCGACCAGCCCAGGGATCCGGCGGTCAGCACGATCCCGGCCTCCGCCGCGCTGAACCCGTGCAGCCGCATGAGGGCGAGCGGGATGAACACCTCCGCGCCGACGAACGCGCCGGACAGCAGGCCGCGGGCCAGGACGACGCTGGGCAGCCCGCGCCGGAACCGGAGCGTCCCGGCGGGCAGCAGCCGGGGCAGGCCGAACGCCAGGCCGGCGAGCCCGGCGGCCGCCGCGAGCGCCGCGCGGCCGGTCCCGTCCAGCCCGTAGAGCAGCAGCCCCGCGCCCGCCGCGACCGCGACGGCCGCCAGGGCGCGCTCCCCCGCCCGGCCGCCGCCCGCCGGGGCGCTCTCCCCGGCGGGGCGGCCGATGCCGCGCAGCGCGGGCACCAGGGCGAGGACGGGCGGGACCACCAGGGGGACGAGGCCCAGGAACACCCAGCGCCAGCCGACGTGCTCGGCGACGATCCCGCCGACCGCCGGGCCGATCAGGGACGGCAGCACCCACGCCGCCGACAGCGCCGCGAACACCCGGGGCCGCAGGTCCTCCGGGTAGACCCGCGCGATCACGACGTACATCGACACGAGCGAGACGCCGGTGCCGAGGCCCTGCACCGCGCGGCCGGCCACGAACAGCCCCATGGACGGCGCGGCCCCCGCGACCACCAGCCCGGTGACGAACGCGCCGAGCCCGATCAGGAACGGGCGGGACGGGCCGGACCGGTCGACCCAGCCGCCGGCGAGCACCGTGGACAGCAGGCTCATGATCAGCGTGGCGCTGAAGCCCCACGCGTACAGCGCGAGCCCGTCCAGGTCGTCCGCCACCACCGGCATGACGGTGCCGACGGCCATGTTCTCGAACGCCAGCAGCGTGACGACGAGGACGATCCCGAACGTCGCCCCCCGGAACCCGGCGGAGAGCACGCCCCGCCCCGGAGCGGGCATCCGCTCATGATCGAGGACGGCCGTCATCGCGCCTCCGCCAGGTCGGCCACCCGGTACCGGCCGCTCGGCGGCCGGGAGCCGATCAGCCGGCGGAGCGCGGCGGCGGCCGCGGACGGCGGCGGCGCGGCGTCGGCGTCCTCCCCGGCGGCGCGCAGCATGTCCGTGTTCATCTCGCCGGGATCGGCCCACCAGACGGCGACGTCCGGCTCCTCGGCCGCCAGGACGTGCGACAGCTGCTCCAGCGCCGCCTTGGACGCCCCGTAGCCGCCCCACGTCTCGTAGTCCTCCACGGCCGCGTCCGACGTGATGTTGAGGATCGCGCCGCGCCGCCCCCGCAGGCCCGGTAGGAAGCCCTGGATCAGTGCGAGCGGCGCCAGCACGTTCGTCGCGAAGGTTTCGGCGAGGTCGCCGACCGGCAGCGAGGCGAGCCGCGGCATCGGCGTCGGGCCGAGGGTGCTCGCGTTGTTCACGAGCAGGTCGAGCCCGCCCGGCACCGCCCGGACGAGGTCGGCCCGGTGCGAGGGGTCGGCGACGTCCCCCGCGATCGCGGTCGCGCCGGTCTCTTCCGCGACCGCCGCCAGCGCGGCGGGATCGCGCGCGTCGATGACGAGGGTCCAGCCGTCCCGCGCCAGTTCCCGGGCGAGCGCCCGGCCGAGCCCCCGCGAACCACCTGTGATCAGTGCCGTTCTCATGCCTCCGACGCTAGGAACGGGTGCCGTCCCGGGGCATCGGCCGGCCGTTCCCGGGTGGCTGGTCAGATGGTCCTAGGACCAGGGTCCCGTCCGGGAGAACACCGATCCTCGTCCAGGCTGATTCGGGAAGACCCGCCCAGAGAGTACGGTCTTCACAAGTGGGCACCGCAGTGCGCTCGCGGGGGGAGAACGAGAGGCCGGGATGGAGACCGACGGCGGCCGCCGGGACGGCCAGGGCGCGACCCTGCACGCCGTGAGCTCCGCCGTGCTCGCGGTGACCCGGCACCTGTCCGTGCACGAGGTCCTGCAGGTGATCGTGCGGGCGGCCGCCCGGCTGCTGGACGCCCGGTACGCCGCGCTCGGCGTCCCCGACGACGAGGGCTCGTTCGCCGAGTTCGTCGTCGCGGGCGTCTCGGACGAGCAGTGGGAGCGGATCGGCCCGCTGCCCCGCCAGCACGGCATGCTCGCCGCGATGCTGAAGGGCGACGCGCCGAAGCGGCTGAGCGACATCCGCCGGGAGCCGGAGTTCGAGGGCTGGCCGGTCGCGCATCCCGTCCTGAAGGACTTCCTCGGCGTCCCGATCCGCGACGGCGAGGACGTGCTCGGCATCATCTTCCTGGCCAACAAGCGGACCCCGGGCGGCTTCACCGAGGACGACGAGGAAGTGCTCACCCTGTTCGCGGCGCACGCGGCGATCGCGATGGCGAACGCCCGCCTCTACGAGCACAACCGCGAGCTGACGGTCGTCGCTGAGCGCAACCGGATGGCCCGCGAGCTGCACGACGCCGTCGCGCAGAAGCTGTTCTCGCTGCGGCTCACCGCGCGCACCGCGTCCGCGCTGGCCGAGCGCGACCCGGCGCGGACCGTCCGGGAGCTGGAGCAGGTCGAGCGGCTCGCCGCCGACGCCCTCGCCGAGCTGCGCGCCGTGATCTGGGAGCTGCGGCCCGCCGACCTCGCGGACGGCCTGGTCGCGTCGCTGCGCAAGCACGTCGAGGTCCTCGACCGGGCGCACGAGGCGACGGTCCGCCTCGCCGCGGACGAGACCGTCGTCCTGCCGGAGGAGCACGAGGCGGTCGCGTTCCGCATCACCCAGGAGGCGCTGTACAACGCGCTGCGGCACGCCCGCGCGGAGACCGTCGAGGTCCGCCTCGCCGTGGAGGACGGGCGGGCCCTGCTGGAGGTCGCCGACGACGGGGACGGTTTCGACGCGTCCGATTCCGACCCGCAGGGCGGGCTCGGGCTCGCCTCCATGCGCGACAGGGCATACTCCATCGGCGGCGCACTCACGATCGACGCCGCGCCGGGGAAGGGCACGACCGTCCGGCTGGAGGTGCCGCTGTGAGCGCGGGGACCATCAAGGTGCTGATCGCCGACGACCACCCGGTCGTCCGGCAGGGCCTGCGCACGTTCCTCGGCATCCAGGACGACATCGAGGTCGTCGGCGAGGCCGGGGACGGCGCGTCGGCCGTGACACTGGCCGAATCCCTGGAGCCCGATATCGTGCTCCTGGACCTCAAGATGCCGGGCGCCGACGGTCTGGCCGCGCTGACGGAGCTGCGGGCTCGTGGGGTGAAGGCACGGGTCCTGGTCCTCACCAGCGTCACGGAGCGCGGCCACGTGCTGCCGGCCGTGCAGGCGGGTGCGGCCGGGTATCTGTACAAGGACGTCGACCCGCAGGCGCTCGTCCAGGCGATCAGGGCGGTCAACGACGGGCACGTCCTGTTCGCGCCGGACGCGGCCGAGGCGATGCTGCGGGACGGGACGGCCGGACGGGACGACGACCGCGGCCTGGCCGCGCTGACCGAACGGGAACGGGAGGTGCTCGTGCACATCGCGCGAGGCAGGTCCAACCGGGAGATCGCGCGCGCTCTCGTGGTGTCCGAGAAGACGGTCAAGACGCACGTCAGTAATCTGCTCATGAAACTGGGAGTCCAGGATCGGACGCAGGCGGCGCTCTACGCGGTCCGGCACGGTGTCGGAACGTCCGGCGCGGCCGGGGAAACCGGGGAATCCACCGTCCGCTACTGATAAAACTCCTCTGACAGGATCGTCATCGAAATCGGTATGAACGTAGCAATCAGGTACGCAGCAGGCAGCGACATCGGGTGCAACCGGGAGAACAACGAGGACTCCGGTTACGCCGGTGCGCGGTTGATCGCGGTCGCGGACGGCATGGGCGGCTATGCGGGCGGCGAGGTCGCGAGCTCGACCGTCATCGGCTCGCTGCGCTCGCTCGACACCGCCGCCCCCCAGGACGATCTTGTCGAGGTGCTGGGCCGCGCCGTGGCCGAGGCCAACGAGAAGCTCCGCATCGTCCGCGAGGAACGGCCCGACCTCAGCCGGATGGGCACCACGCTCACGGCGATGCTCTGGTCCGGCGAGTCCGTGGCGCTGGCGCACGTCGGCGACTCGCGCGGCTATCTGCTGCGCGACGGCGAGCTGTTCCAGATGACGCAGGACCACACCATGGACGAGCTGCTCAAAGCGGAGGCGGCGGAGCAGGGCCAGCAGGCCGACCCCGCCGAGACGTCGCGGCTGTCGCACGTCCTCTACCGCGTGCTGGACGGCCGGGAGGACCGCGAGCCCGACCTGCGGCTGCGCGAGGCCCGGCTCGGCGACCGGTACCTGCTGTGCTCGGACGGCCTGAGCGGCCCGGTCGACGCGCAGGCGATCTACGAGGTCGTGTCGGCGGAGGCCGATCCGCAGCGCGCCGTGGACCGGCTGATCGAGCTGGCCCGCGAGAACGGCGGCCCCGACAACATCACCGCGGTCATCGCCGACGTCGTCGAGGCCGAGCACTTCCACGGCGGCGAGGGCCCCATCGTCGTCGGCGCCGCCGCGCAGTCCTGAGCCCCACCCCTCCAGGCGGGAGCGGCCCGCGCCCTCGGAGCGCACGCGCGTGCCCGAGCCCGCAGCACCCGGTGCCGGCGACCGGCGTCCGCATCCGGCCGCAGCACCGCCCGAGACCCCGCCACGCCCTTCGCGCCCTCACTCGCGCCCTGTCCCTTCCCTCCCGCCCCACCCTTGCTCCGCCAGACGGGCCATCGCCTTCCCCGCGTCCGCCGTCCGGACGAATTCATGAACTCTTAGCGTGAAAGAGCGCCCACGTACCTGGCGATTTGTCTTACTCTTGCCCGTGGAGTGGTGTCAGTGCGCGTTCGGTAACGGTCCTATCGCGGATCGTTGCCCGGACTTGACCGGGCTCCGGGTGCACCCGGTATACGGGTCACTCACCTGTCTGTCATCGAGGCGGAGGATTCGTTGGGGGGAGCGCCCGGGGCGGCGGCCACCGGTGCACCGGTCGGTGTGCTCGGGGGGATCGTCAGCCGGACCCTCACCGCAGCGCGGCACGGCCCCATGGGCGCGGTGCTGCGCGTTGCGGCGATGGCCGTCGCGGCCATCGGCGCGTCATGGATCCACCGCGTCAACGACCCCGGCGTGCTCTGTCCCCTGCGGGCGCTCACCGGAATCCCGTGTCCCATGTGCGGGGGCACGACCGTGTTCATCGAGCTCGGCTCGGGCCGCCCGGCCCAGGCCGTCCTCGCGAACCCGGTCGCTCTGACCGGCGCGATCGCCGTCGCCGCCGCACCGCTGGGCCTGGGACGACGGTGGTGGGCACTCCAGCCGAAGACCCGCGCCTGGATGCTCGGCACCGTCCTCGTGGGGTCGGAGCTGTGGCAGCTCGTCCGGTTGGGAGTCCTCCGGGTTTGAGCCGAGGTCGATCCTCGGCCAGACTTGCGGAGCCCACCGGGTCCGGCGGGCGTCACATATACCAAAGGGTCAATCAATAAGGAGCAAGTGTGGGTAACCCCTACGACCCGTACGGTCAGCAGCCGGGCTACGGGCAGCAGCAGCCCGGGTACGGCCAGCAGCCCCCGGCCCAGCCCGGTTACGGCCAGCCCCCGGCGCAGCCCGGTTACGGCCAGCCCCCGGCGCAGCCCGGTTACGGCCAGCCCGCGGCGCAGCCCGGGTACGGCCAGCAGCCTCCGGCCCAGCCCGGCTACGGCGCCCCGGCGGCGCCCGCGCAGCCCGGCTACCAGGAGATCCACCACCACCACTACGGCTCGACCGGCCAGCTGGCCGAGTGGGGCTCGCGTGCGGGTGGCTACATCATCGACTACCTGATCTTCGCCGGTCCGGTCTTCGTCCTCTACCTGCTCAGCTTGCTGCTGACGAGCTCCGGCAGCGGCGGCGCGGCGGTGCTGGGCCTGCTGTTCATGCTGGTCGGCTTCGCCCTCTCCATCGCCGGCGGCCTCTGGATCTGCTACCAGGAGGGCACCACCGGCCAGTCCATCGGCAAGCGCCAGATGGGCATCCGCCTGGTCAGCGCGCAGACCGGCCAGCCCATCGGCTTCGGCATGGCGTTCGTCCGGAAGCTCGCCCACATCGCGGACAGCTTCCTGTGCTACATCGGCTTCCTCTGGCCGCTGTGGGACGACCGCAAGCAGACCTTCGCCGACAAGATCTGCAACACCATCGTGGTCCGCGCCTGACCCACGACCGCGAGAACGGGGCGCCCTCGGCCGGGGGCGCCCCGTTTCGCGTCGGGAGGGGCGCTCGTCCGCCCGTGCCCGCTAGCGCTCGGTCCCGGGGACCGGGTCGAACGCGCTGTTGCAGGCGGCGACCAGGGCGCGGCGGACGGCGGCGTCCAGGAGGCGCAGGGCCTCGCCGCGGCGGCGCATCTGGTCGGCGCTGAGGCCGCGGTCGTCCAGCCGCCGGGCCAGGTCGACGACGCGGGACAGCCGGCCGGCGAGCGCGGCGACGCGGTGCGCGCGGGCCGGGTGCCCGGGGGCGAGCGGGTGGCCGCCGCGCTCGGGGTCGCGCAGGTCGACGAGCGCGTCCGCGATCTCGGGCGGCACGCCCGCGAAGTCGTCGACGGTCAGCAGCGCCTCGGTGGCGTCCCGCATGGCGAGGGTGAGCCGCCGGTCGGCCTCGGCGAGGGACGGGACGTCGGGCAGGGCCGCCGACGCCTCGTGCGGCGTCCAGCGGACGCCGACATAGGACGAGCCGCGCCGGTCCTCGGCGGGGACGAGGCCCATGGCCCGGCCGTCCAGGACGGCGACGACCGCGGCGCCCGCCTCGATCGCCGCGGCGTTGAACGCGGGCGGCCCGGTCAGCCCCAGCGGGTCGCCGGGCTCGGGCAGCGCGAGCCGCAGCGCCGACAGGCCGCCGACGCGCAGGTCGCCGAGGCCGCGGCGCAGCGTCACCTCGGCGGGCTCGCCGCCGAGGATCTGCGGCCCGGCGGCCTTCTCGACCGCGTCGACCGCCTCGTCCAGGCCGACGTGCCCGGTCAGCCAGGCGTTGCCCCAGGCGACCAGGGACGTCGCTACGGCCCCGCTCATACTGTCGTGCTCATTCTCGGACTCTCCGCAACGGGCATGCGAACCACGATAAGCGCTCGGATCGCCTGTTCCACCGGACGTAAGGGACCTATCGCGGCGGAGGAGCGCGGTGGGACCGCCGTTTCCACCGGGGATCCGGGGAGCCGCGGCCGTCCCGCATCACATAGGTTCTTTCCTGAGACCGAGATCACGGACCACCCGGATTGGGGACGAAGGCACGCATGGCCGGCGAGGTACTTCAGCTCCGCGGAGTCGGGGTCAGGCGCGGCGCGGCGACCCTGCTGCGCGGCGTCACATGGACGGTGAACGAGGGCGAGCGGTGGGTCATCGTCGGCCCGAACGGGGCCGGGAAGACGACGCTGCTGCAGATCGCCGCGGCGATGATGCATCCCACCGAGGGCACGGCCGAGATCCTGGAGGAGGAGCTCGGCCGCACCGACGTGTTCGAGCTGCGCCCCCGCATCGGCATCGCCAGCTCGTCCGTCGCGGAGAAGGTCCCGGCCGGCGAGACGGTCATCGACCTGGTGCTGACCGCCTCGTACGCCATCATCGGCCGCTGGCGGGAGGAGTACGACTCCACCGACGTGGACCGCGCCGTCGCGCTGCTGGAGGCGCTCGGCTGCGCCGACCTGGTCCGCCGCACGTTCAGCACGCTGTCGGAGGGCGAGCGCAAGCGCGTCCAGATCGCCCGCGCCCTCATGCCGGACCCGGAGCTCCTCCTGCTGGACGAGCCCGCCGCCGGCCTCGACCTCGGCGGCCGGGAGGACCTCGTCTCCCGCCTCGCCGCCCTGGCCGCCGACCCGGCCGCGCCCACGATGGCGATGGTGACGCACCATGTGGAGGAGGTCCCCGAGGGCTTCACCCACGCGCTGCTCCTGCGCGCGGGCGAGATCGTCGCGCAGGGCAAGGTGGACGAGGTGTTCACGCCGGAGCACCTGTCCGGGACGTTCGGGCTCCCGCTGGCCGTCGACCGGCAGAACGGGCGCTGGTACGCCCGCTCTCTGCGCTGAAACGCACCCTGCCCGCGCGGTGAACTGCGGCGTTACCTACCATCGTGGGGCATTGCGTAATCGTGGGACCAGAGTGGGTGCTCCTTGGACGTCCTTGACGCGGCCGCGGTGTTCGCCGCCGGGGTCGCCGCCGGCGGGATCAACGCCATCGTCGGCTCCGGCTCGCTGATCACTTTCCCGACGCTGGTCGCGCTCGGGTATCCGCCGGTGATGGCGAACGTCTCCAACAACGTGGGCCTGGTGTCGGGGAACATCAGCGGCGCGTACGGGTACCGCCGGGAGCTCCGCGGGCAGCGCCGCCGGCTGCTGCGGCTCGGCACCGCGTCGCTGATCGGCGCGATCGCGGGCGGCCTGCTGCTGCTCGCGCTGCCGCCGGAGGCGTTCGACGTCATCGTGCCCGGCCTGATCCTGATCGCGCTGGTGCTCGTGGTCGTCCAGCCCCGGCTGCAGGCGTGGCTGAAGGCGCGCCGGGACGGGGAGGCCGCGCACCGGCCGGACGGCGGCCTGGTCCTGTGGCTGGGCGTGCTGGGCACCGGCGTGTACGGCGGGTACTTCGGGGCCGCGCAGGGCATCGTGCTGATCGCGCTGCTCGGCATCGCGCTGGACGACGACCTCCAGGTGCTGAACGGCGTCAAGAACGCGATGGCGGCCATCGTCAACGGCACGGCCGCGCTGCTGTTCACGGTGATGTGGCTGCTCGGCCGGACGGAGATCAGCTGGGTGGCGGTGCTGCTGATCGCGGTCGGCTCCACCGTCGGCGGGCTGCTCGGCGCGCGGCTCGGCCGGCGCATCCCGCCGCTGATGCTGCGCGGCGTGATCGTGGCCGTCGGCGCGATCGCGATCTTCGAGCTGCTGACCAACTGACCCGCGCCGCCGCAGGATTGCCGGGCCCCTGTTCCGGGTATATATCGAACGTGCGTTCGAACATGGGAGGGCGGCGCGGATGAAGGGCGACCGGGTCGAGATCGTGGTGGACGTCGGCGGCTCGGCCACCAGGACCTACGAGGTGACCGCGACCCGCGCCGGGCGCCGCGTGGAGATCGCCAACCGGCGCGGGATCGTCGAGGTCAGCGAGGTGACCCGCACCGGCACGGCGGTGCGGACCGCCCGCTTCATGTCCAGCCGCGTCCTCGCGCTCGTGGAGCACCCCGCGTCGGACGCGCCGCCGGCCGACGGGTCATAGGCCGCGGTTCAGACCAGGGGGCGGACCTGGAGGGTGCCCTCTTCGGTCACCCGGGTTTCGAAGGCCGGCTGGCGGGCGGTCGCGGGGCCGTGGACGACCGAGCCGTCCGCTACCCGGAAAGTGCTGCCGTGCCAGGGGCAGACGACGCAGACGTCGGCGTTGTCGTCGTTGACGATGCGGCCCTGGTGGAGGGGGCCGGCCAGGTGGCTGCACCGGTCGGTGAGGACGTGGACGTCGTCGCCGATGCGCAGCACGAACAGGTTGATGTAGCCGAGGCGGCGGGTGACCGGCCAGCCGTCGGGGAGGTCGGCGGCGGAGCACACGTCGTGCCAGCCGAGCGTGACGAGGTGGCCGACCTTCTCGGCGTGGCTGGCGCCCGCGGCCTGCCGGAAGGCGAGGTGCCTGCCGAGGAAGCCGCCCGCGAGCAGGGTGGACAGGCCGGCGAAGCCGAACGCGCGGCCGGCGGCGTCGCGGCCCTGGTAGCGGGCCACCAGGGACGCCGAGTACAGCAGGCCGGTCGTGGCCATCCCGGCGGCGTGGACGAGGCCGACGCGCTGCTGCTCGCGGTGCAAAGAGCCCCAGTCGGCGATGCCGGTGAGGGCGGTCGGCAGGGCGCCGGCGAGCCCGGCGGCGACGAGGGCCTGCGAGGCGCGCCGCGTCCCCGGCACGAGGTCGAGGACGGCGGCGGACAGCCACAGCCCGAAGGGCACGTCGGTGAGCGGCGGGTGCGCGGGGTGGCCCAGCGGGACGCCGTGCAGGGCGTCCTTGACCGGCCCCGGGTGCACCGTGCGGCGCACGGCCGTGGACAGGACGCGGATGGTACGGTCCAAACCGCTCGCCTGCGCGAGCGCGTCGGGGGCGTCCGCCAGCCGCGCGGACGTCTGGGGCCGGGACCCGCGCCGGAATATGTTCACCCGTCGGGGCATGTCCCCTCCTCCGCGGTCATGAGACGCCTGGTGCGACATTAGTCTTCCGCGTTCGCCAGCGGCCAGTCATACCTACCTGCGGCCGGGAGGGGCTAAACCACGGGGTCAGGGCGCCGCGGGCGCCAGGGTGACGGGTACTCCGCTGAAGACGGCGTTGCCGGACAGGGGGTCGATCTCCTGTTCGTCGGTGACGGCGTTGACGTTGACGCCCGCGTGCTCGCGCGCCACGGCCGCCCGTGTCCCGGGACGGTCGTGGCCCCACCCGTGCGGCAGGCTGACGACGCCGGGCATGACGGTGTCGGTGGGCTCGGCGACGGCGTCGACGCTGCCCGTCCGGGACGTGACCCGGACCGTGTCGCCCGCGCGGACGCCGAGGCGGTCGGCGTCCGCGGGGTTCAGCTGGAGGGTGCAGGAGTTCGATCCGCGCACCAGTTCGGGGACGTTGTGCAGCCAGCTGTTGTTGGAGCGCAGGTGGCGGCGCCCGATCAGGACCATCCCGCCGGCCGGGGCGTCGCGCAGGGCGGCGTGCAGCCGGTCGACGTCGGCGGCGAACGTGGGCGGGCACAGCTCGATCCGGCCGGACGTGGTGCAGAGCACCTCGTCCAGGCGCGGCTTGAGGGCGCCGAGGTCGAGGCCGTGCGGGTGCTCGGTGCGCAGCCGGGTCAGGGTGAGGCCGGACGGGTCGGCGCCGAAGCCGTCGCCGTAGGGGCCGAGGCGCAGCATCATGTCGAGCCGCTGCTCGGTGAGCGTGCCGGTGTCGAGCATCTTGCGCAGCTCGTCCGGTTCGCGGCCGTGCACCGGGGAGCCTTCGAGCGCGGTCGCCTTCGCCAGCGTCGAGGTGATGATCATCTCGTCGAGGGCGGCCGGGTCGCCGTCCGACCCGGACGCGATCATGGCGAGCCGGGCGAGGATGGCGGCCTCGCTGGGGCGCCCGTCCGGCAGCGGGACGACGGGCGGCGAGTAGCGCGCGTAGTCGCGGACGGCGAGCCCGCTCAGCGCGATGTCGTAGTGCGGCGTCTGCGCGGGGCGCGGCGGCGGCAGGATCACCTGCGCGTGCCGCGTCGTCTCGTTCAGGTACGGGTCGACGCTCACCATGAACTCCAGCCCGGCGAGTGCGCGGTCGAGCCGGGCGGCGTTCGGCGCCGACAGCGCCGGGTTCCCGCCGATGGTGATCAGCGCCCTGACCCGGCCTTCGCCCTCGGTCTCGATCTCGTCCGCGAGGGTCGCGACCGGGAACTCGCCGTTGACCTCGGGCAGCCCGCGCACGCGGCTGCGCCACCGCCCGGTCGTGAACGGCTTGCGGCGCCGGTACACGGGCGCGTGCGCGGGGCGCGGGAACATCGCGCCGCCCTCCCGGTCGAGGTTCCCGGTGAGGACGTTCAGGGCGTCCACGAGCCAGCTGTTGAGCGTCCCGTACGCCTGCGTGCAGGTCCCGATGCGCCCGTAGACGGCGGCGCGGTCCGCGGCGGCCAGTTCCCGGGCCGTCCGCCGGATCGCGTCCGCCGGGATGCCGGTCCTGGACGCGACGCGCTCGGGGGCGAAGTCGACGGCGAGGGCGCGCAGGTCGTCCTGCCCGTTGACCCGCCCGGCCAGGCGGTCGTCGACGAGGTCCTCGGCGAAGAGGGTGTGCACGAGCGCCATGAGGAAGAACGCGTCCGTGCCGGGGCGGATGAACAGGTGCTCGTCGGCCAGCGCGGCCGTCCGGGTGCGGCGCGGGTCGACGACCGTGACCTTGCCCCCGCGCGCCTTGATCGCCTTCAGCCGCCCGGGGAAGTCGGGCGCCGACGCGAGGCTCCCGTTGGACTCCAGCGGGTTCGCCCCCAGCATCAGCAGATGCCGCGTCCGGTCGAGGTCGGGCACCGGGATCGCGAGCGGGTCGCCGAACATGTGCCCGCACGAGACGTGCTTCGGCATCTGGTCGGCGGTGCTGGCGGTGAACAGGTTGCGCGTGCCGAGCGCCTTCACGATCGCGCCGCCGTACAGCGGCCCGGCGATCGAGTGGGCGGTCGGGTTGCCGATGTAGACGGCGACCGCGTCCCGGCCGTGCCGCCCGATGACGTCGGCGAGCCCCTGCCGGACGGCCGCGAACGCCTCGTCCCACCCGGCCGCCTCGCCGTTGACCAGCGGCTCCGCCAGCCGGTCGGGGTCGCCGTCGAGGCGGCCGAGCGTCGCGCCCTTGGGGCAGATGAAGCCCTTGCTGAACGGATCCTTGTCATCGCCCCGCACGCGGGTCACGGCTCCCGCGTCGTCCAGGGTCAGTTCGAGCCCGCACAGGGCTTCGCAGAGGGGACAGGTGCGGAACGCCGTGCGGTCGCCCATCGAGACACTCCTTGTGAACGGGACCGTCGGCCCCATGATGACCGGTCGGCCGCCCCCGCACCATGGCCGCCCCCCAGGCATGGCCGTAACGGACATTTGGGAGTTACTTTGAAGGTGAGGACTTTCGGCAGCCTCTAGGGAGCTGCTATGGAGCCGTGGGTCGCCTGGTTGCTGCTCGCCGCGCTGCTCGGAATCGCCGAGTTGCTCACCCTCACGTTCGCCCTCGGGATCCTGGCCGTCGCCGCGATCGCCGCCGGGCTGACCGGCGCGCTGGGCCTGCCGCTCGCCGCGCAGGCCGCCGTCTTCGCCGTCGGGTCGGTCGCGGGCATCGGCGTCCTCCGCCCCATCGCGACCCGCCACATCAGGCAGCCGCCGCCGCTGCGCTCCGGGACGGCCGCGCTGGTCGGCCGCGAGGCGTACACGCTCACCGAGGTCACCCGCCGCGGCGGGCGCGCCCGGATCGGCGGCGAGGAGTGGACGGCCCGCCCCTACGATCCCGACCTCGTCATCCCGGCCGGCGCCACCGCCGACGTCCTCGCCATCGAAGGGGCAACGGCCCTGCTTTATCCGGTCTCGTCCGGAACGGATGAGGAGTCGCCATGACCGACATCGCCATCGCCCTGCTGATCGCCGCGATCTGCGGCGCGGCCGTGCTGGCCACCGCGGTGATGCGGACGGTGTGGATCGTCCCGCAGGCGCGGGCCCGCAACGTCGAGCGCCTCGGCCGCTACCACCGCACCCTCGAACCCGGCATCAGCTTCGTCTTCCCGTTCGTCGACCGGGTGAAACCGCTGATCGACCTGCGCGAGCAGGTGGTGTCGTTCAAGGCGCAGCCGGTCATCACCGAGGACAACGTCGTCGTCCACATCGACACCGTGCTGTTCTTCCAGGTCACCGACCCGCGCGCCGCCGACTACGAGATCGTGAACTACATCAAGGCGATCGAGCAGCTCACCGCGACGACCCTGCGGAACGTCATCGGCACCCTCGACCTGGAGGCCACCCTGACGTCCCGGGACCGGATCAACACGGCGCTGCGCGGCGTGCTGGACGACGCGTCCGGGAAATGGGGCATCCGCGTCACCCGCGTGGAGATCAAGGCGATCGAGCCGCCGCCGTCCATCAAGGACGCGATGGAGAAGCAGATGCGCGCCGAGCGCGAGAAGCGCGCCGCGATCCTCACCGCCGAGGGCGCCCGCGCCTCCGCGATCCTCACCGCGGAGGGCGAGCGGCAGTCGACGATCCTCAAGGCGGAGGGCACCCGGCAGGCCGCGATCCTGGAGGCCGAGGGCCAGTCCGCCGCGGTCACCCAGGTCTTCAACGCGATCCACGCCGCCGACCCGGACCCGAAGCTCCTCGCCTACCAGTACCTCCAGACCCTGCCGAAACTGGCCGAGGGCAAGGGCAGCACCTTCTTCGTCATCCCGAGCGAGGTGACGAACGCCCTGCAGGCCGTGAGCCACGCCTTCGGCGGCAGCCTCGACGACGCGAAGCCGTTCGACACCGGCAAGCCGCGCGACGACGCGAAGCCCGCCGAGGGCGGCCCCGAAGAACTTCCCGAAGCGGACGTCCCCTTCGAGCTGACCACCGGCCGGCCCAACGGCCGGGAGGAACCGGCCTGATCTTCGGCCTCGGCCACCTGGACACGGGCGGGGCCGCCCCCTATAGGGGGTTCCAGGTGGTCGCCTCCCTGCGTTAACGTGCCATGCTTGGCCGACCCAGGGTCCAAGAGGGCCGGACGGAGGCGAGGCGATGAGCAGGCGGGGGACGGCGGCCGCGGCCGCGGTCATGGCCGGAGCGGCTCTGACGGCGGCGGCGTGCGGGGGTTCGGGGGACTCCGAGGCGAAGGGGGCGACCCCGCCGCCGGCGACGTCCGGCGCGCAGGGCGGCGGGCAGAAGACCGCGCCGCCCGCCAAGCAGCCGATCATCCTCGCGTTCGGCGGCGACACCCACTTCGAGGGGCAGTTGCGGGCGCGGCTCGGCAACCCGTCCACGGCGCTCGGGCCGGTGGCGAAGCAACTGCGGGCCGCCGACCTCACCATGCTCAACCTGGAGACCGCCATCACGACCGGGGGTACGCCCGCGCCCGGCAAGCAGTTCACCTTCCGGGCGCCGCCTTCCGCGTTCAAGGCGCTGAAGGCCGCCGGGGTCGACGTCGTCTCCATGGCCAACAACCACGGCATGGACTACATGCAGGGCGGCCTGCGCGACTCCCTGCTCGCGATCAAGCGGACGGGCTTCCCGGTCGTCGGCATCGGTAAGAACGCCGACGCCGCCTACAAGCCGTATCGGGTGACGGTGAAGGGCAACAAGCTCGCCATCGTGGGCGCGACGCAGGTCCTGGACGACAACCTGATCCAGGCTTGGACGGCGACCGACAGCCAGGGCGGTCTCGCGTCGGCGAAGAACGTCCCGCGGATGGTCCAGGCGGTGAAGGAGGCGCGCAAGGGGTCGGACGTCGTCATCGTCCACCTGCACTGGGGTGCTGAGCTCCAGCCTTGCCCGCTGCCGCGCCAGAAGGAACTCGCCCGGCAACTGGTGGAGGCCGGCGCCGACATCATCGTGGGGGGTCACGCTCACATCCCCCTGGGCGGCGGCTACCTGAATGACACCTACGTCCACTACGGCATGGGCAACTTCGTGTTCTACTCGGCCAACGGCCAGACGGCGAAGTCCGGTGTGCTGTTCCTGAAAGTGCAGGACGGCAAGGTCGTCAAGGACAAGTGGAGCCCGGCGCTCATCCAGGGCGGCATCCCGATCCCGATGAAGGGCGCCGCCGCGAAGGCTGAGCTCAAGCGGTGGAACGGGCTGCGCGGCTGCACGGGCCTGTCGGCGCGTCCGTCCTGAGGGCTGGACTCTCCCGCGGAGGGGCCGGGTGGGGTCTGTGGGCGACGATCCCCCTGCCGGTCGGACGGTTCGCGCGGCCGGCCGCATTGGACGGCGCGTCCGATGGGCGTAAGTTCGGGCTTATGCGAGAGCTGCGGGTGAGGTCGGGCGAGATCGAGCTGGCGGTGCGGACGCGCGGCGAGGACGGGCGGCCGACGGTGGTCCTCGTGCACGGCTACCCCGATACGGGAGCGATGTGGGACGACGTGGCCGAGCGCCTCGCCCCGCGGTTCCGCGTCGTCGTGTACGACGTGCGGGGCGCGGGCGCGTCGAGTGCCCCGTCCGACCCGCTCGATTACGGCCTCGACGCGCTCATGGGCGACCTGGAGGCCGTCCTGGACGGTGTCGGCGCCGACGCTCCCGTCCACCTGGTGGGGCACGACTGGGGGTCGGTGCAGGGCTGGGAGGCGGTCATCGGCGACCGGCTGCGGAGGCGCATCGCGTCCTTCACCTCGATCTCCGGCCCGGACCGGCGGCACATGGCGCGGTGGGTGCGCGAGGGCGTCCGGTCAGGGCCGCGGGGCGTCGCGGAGGTGCTCGGACAGGCGCGCCGCAGCGTCTACATGCCGGTGTTCATGGCGCCCCGCGTCGGCGAGGCCGCGGCCCGCGCGCTCGCCGCCGGGTTCGGGCGGATGATGCGGCTGCGCGAGGGCGCCGAGCCGAGGCCCGGCCACCCGGCGGAGACGCTGCCGGCGGACGCCCGCAACGGCCTCGGCCTGTACCGCGCGAACGTGGGTCGCGGCGCGTCCGGCGACGGCCGGACGGACGTCCCCGTCCAGCTCATCGTCCCGCTCAAGGACCGGTACGGCTCGCAGTCGCTGCTGCTGTCCGCACGCGGGCTCGTGCCGCGCCTGTACGTGCGCCGTGCACCGGCAGGCCATTGGGTGGCGCGCAGCCGCCCCGACCTCATCGCCCGCTGGGTCGCCGAGTTCGTCGACCACATCGAGGGCGGCCCGGAGACGCCGGGCCTCGCCCACGCGCGCGCGGCGGGACGGCCCGGCAAGGAGTTCGGGGGCGATCTCGTCGTCGTCACCGGCGCGGGCAGCGGCATCGGACGCGCGACCGCCCACGCCTTCGCCGCCGCGGGGGCGCGGGTCGTCGTCGCCGACATCGACGAGGGCGCCGCCAAGCGAACCATGGACGAGATAGAGGCGGCCGGCGGCGAAGCCCACATTTACGGGGTCGACGTGGCCGACGCGGACGCGATGGAACGATTCGCCGACTACGTCCGGGAAACGTTCGGCGTCCCCGACATCGTGGTCAACAATGCGGGCATCGCCGTGGCGGGTTCCCTGCTGGAGATGTCCGAGGACGAATGGACGCGCATACGGTCCATCAACCTCGACGGCGTGTATCGCGGTTCCCGCCTGTTCGGGCGCCAGATGGTGGAACGCGGCGAGTGGGGCCACATCGTCAACATCTCGTCGTTCGCCGCGTTCGTGCCGAGCCCCGAACTGCCCGCCTACAGCGCGACCAAGGCCGCCGTGCTCCACATGACGGAAAGTCTCCGCCTGGACCTGGACCGCTACGGGATCGGGGTCTCCGCCATCTGCCCCGGCGTCATCGACACGCCCATCACGGGCCGGACCCGTTTCGTCGGCCTGCCGCCAGGTGTGGACGACGAACTGCGCGAACGGATGGGCCGCGCGATCCAGCGTCGCGGGTTCCCGCCGGAGAAGGTGGCGAAGGCGATCCTGCGGGCCGTCCGGCAGGACGTCCCGGTGGTGCCCGTCACCGTCGAGGCGCGCGCCGGCCGGTTGCTCTCCCGCGTGTCCCCCGCCGCCAACAGGGCGCTCGCCCGCGTCGGCCGCCGCGCCGGAGACCACGCCATAGAACGGCTGACCTGACCGTAGAGTGGCGGCCATGGCCGCGCAGGAACGTCACGCCGCGAAGACGCGCATCCTCACGTTCAACACCCTCTTCCGCGGCCGCACGCGAGCCCGCATGGACGCCCTGGCAGGGCTTCTCGACGATTCCGACTACGACATCGTCTGCCTGCAAGAGGTGATATCGCCGTTCATCCTCTCCCGGCTCCGCCGCGCGACGCCGTCCTATCCGCACATGGCGCGGGCCTGGGGGTTCCCGCTCATCCGCGGGGGACTGGTCACCCTTTCCCGCTGGCCCATCACCCGCACCCACTACGAGCCGTTCGCTCTCGCCCGTCCGGCCCGTCCGGAATGGTTCCTCAACAAAGGCGCCCTGTTCACCCGCGTCAAGCTGCCGAGCGGCTACCTGACGGTGGTGAACACGCACCTCTCCGCGAACCTGGACATGGACTGGTCCCCGTCCAACGCCTACACGAAGGTGGAGCAGGGCGAACTGGCACAGCTGGCGCAGGCCGTCAGCAGGATCGACCCGGCCGAACCCCTGGTCGCGGTGGGCGACTTCAACGTTCCCCGCGACTCCCCCTACTTCGCGGCGTTCGCGTCCGCCGCCGGCCTGCAGGACGCCCTCGTCGGCAGCACAGAACCGACCTATCGCCCCGAATGCGCCGACATCGGGGCGATAGACCAGCTCCTCCACAGACCGGGCCTAAAGGCAGACCCCCGCGTCGTCTTCACCGACGAGATCACCCTGCCGGACGGCGCCCGAGCCCACCTCTCCGACCACTACGCCATAGAGGCCGCCCTGCACCTCCCCACCTGATCCGGCGGGCTCACCGGTCGGCTCCCGCCGGCCGGAGGCGGATCGCGGTCCAGGAGACTCGGGGGAGGACGGCCTTCAGAGTGTCGCCTTCGACCGTCACCCGGTCGTTGGGGCGGAGGACGACGCGGTCCGGGGATTCGCGGGTGTTGGTGGCGGCCAGGTCGGCGTCGGTCAGCGTGTCGGCCTCGGCGAGGTGCAGGGCCTCGGCGAACAGGTGCAGGTCCACGGTCAGTTCCACGGGGTCGTTCTGGTCGCGGTTGACGGCGAAGACGACCACCTCGCCGGTCTCCGCGTCGTGGGTGGCGATGGCGTCGACCACCGGGACCTCGCCGTACTTGGCGGTCCCGTAGGTGGGGGACGTGAGGCGCGTGCGCAGCACGTCCCCGCGGGCGAGGGCCGCGGTCTTCGCGAACGGGTGGAAGATCGTCTGCCGCCAGGCCGGGCCGCCGGGCTCGGTGCGGATCGGGGCGATCACGTTGACCAGCTGCGCCTGGCAGGCCGCGGTGACCCGGTCGCTGTGCCGCAGCAGGGAGATGAGCAGGTTGCCGACGACGACGGCGTCCGCGACGTTGTACTCGTCCTCGATGACGCGGGGCGCCACGTCCCAGCTCTCGGGGGGCTCCTGGCCCTGGAAGCGGGACAGGTACCAGACGTTCCACTCGTCGAACGACAGGTTGATCTTCTTCTTGCTGCGCAGCCGCGCGCCGACGCTGTCGGCCGTCGCGACGATGCTGTCGACGAAGTGGTCCATGTCGACGGCGCTGGCGAGGAACGAGCCCAGGTCGCCGTCCATCTCCTCGTAGTAGGCGTGGCAGGACACGTAGTCGACGAGGTCGTAGGCGTGCTCCAGGACGGTCGCCTCCCACGTGCCGAACGTCGGCATCGCGGAGCTGGAGCTGCCGCACACGACCAGTTCGAGGCCCGGTTCCGCCGACCGCAGCGCCCGCGCGGTGGACGCGGCGAGCAGGCCGTACTCGTGGGCGGTCTTGTGCCCGGTCTGCCACGGCCCGTCCATCTCGTTGCCGAGGCACCACATCCGGATGCCGTACGGCTTGGCGGCCCCGTTCGCGCGCCGCAGCTCGGAGAGCGTGGTCCCCTCGGGATGGTTGACGTACTCGTGGACGTCCAGCGCCTCCTGGACGCCCCGGGTGCCGAGGTTCACCGCGTACATGATCTCGACGTCGGCCTTGGCCGCCCACCGGGCGAACTCGTCGATGCCGACCTGGTTCGTCTCGACGCTGTGCCAGGCGAGGTCGCGGCGGCGGGGCCGCCGGTCGCGCGGCCCGATGCCGTCCTCCCAGCGGTAGCCGGAGACGAAGTTGCCGCCCGGATAGCGCACCACCGTGACGCCCAGCTCGCGGGTCAGCGCGAGGACGTCGGTGCGGAACCCGTCCTCGTCCGCCGACGGGTGGTCCGGTTCGTAGATGCCGGTGTAGACGCAGCGCCCCATGTGCTCGACGAACGAGCCGAACGTGCGGCGGCTGACCGGGGCCACGACCGAGGCGGGATCGAGGACGACAGAAGCGAGGTGCATGTTTTCCCTTCGGGGGGCGGTCACTTGACGGCGCCGATGGTGAGGCCGCCGCGCCAGTACCGCTGGAGCAGGAGGAAAGCGATGATCAGGGGGATGATCGCGACGAGCGAGCCGGCCACGATGACGTTGAACAGGGCCTGCCCGCCGCCGCTGCCGATGGTCGCGGACTGGTACCACGTGCGCAGTCCCACGGTCAGCGGGAACAGGTCGTCGTCGCTGAGCATCACCAGCGGCAGGAAGAAGTTGTTCCAGGTGGCCACCATCGTGAACAGCAGCACGGTGACGAGCGCGGGGCGCATCGCCGGCAGCGCGACGCTGAGGAACACCCGGAACTCGCCGGCGCCGTCGATGCGGGCGGCCTCCAGCATCTCGTCCGGCACCGAGTCGTGCGCGTAGACGCGCAGCAGGTACACGCCGAACGGGTTGAGCAGCGACGGCAGGATCACCGCCCACACCGAGTCGGTGAGCCCGATCTCGCTCATCAGCAGGTACGTCGGCAGGACGAGCGCCGTCATCGGCACCATGATCAGGCCGAGCAGGGCCGCGAACAGCGCGTTGCGCCCGGGGAAGCGCAGCTTGGCGAACGCGTATCCGGCGAGCGCCGCGACCGCCGTCGCGCCGAAGCCGCTCACGACCGAGTACAGCGCCGAGTTCCGCAGCCACTTGAGGTAGACGCCGTCGTCCTGGGTGAACAGCCGGGACAGGTTGTCGAACAGGCTGAAGTCGCCGCCGAACCACAGCGGCTGCGAGCCGAACAGCCCGTCGTTGTTCTTCGTCGCCGCCACCAGCAGCCACCAGAACGGCAGCAGGAAGTACACCGCCATGACCGCCATCACGGCGTGCGAGGCGATCCGCCCGGCGCCGAACCGGGCCGTCCGGCGCGGCGTCCGCTCGGCCGCGCGGGTGGACGTGCCGTCCAGCGTCACGGTGCTCATCGCAGCGCGCTCCTTCGCCTCGTGACGAACAGGAAGATGTACGACCCGATGAAGACGACCGCGCCCAGCAGGAAGGAGATGGCGGCGGAGTAGTTGTACTGCTGGTACGAGAACGCCTGGTGGTAGGCGTACATGTTGGGCGTGTAGCTGTTGGTGATCGCGCCCGGGTTCAGCGGCTGCAGGATCAGCGGCTCGGTGAAGAACTGCAGGGTGCCGATGATCGTGAAGATCGTGACCAGCACGATCGCCGCGGAGATCATCGGCGTCTTGATGCGCAGCGCGATCTGCACCGGCCCGGCGCCGTCGATGCGGGCCGACTCGTACACCTCGCGCGGCAGCCCCTGCAGCGCCGCGTACAGGACGATCATGTTGTAGCCGGCCCACTGCCAGGTCACGACGTTGCCCAGCGAGACCAGCACCGTGTCGCCGGACAGCGGGTCCAGGCCGCCGGCGGAGCTGAACAGGCCGGTCCGCGGGCTGTAGAGGAAGCCCCACATCAGCGTCCCGATCACCACCGGCACCGCGTACGGGACGAACGCCGCCAGCCGGAAGAACCGCGACAGGCGTGAGGTGGCCTCGTCGATGAGCAGCGCGAAGACCAGCGCCAGCGCGATCATCACCGGGGTCTGCACGACCCCGAAGACGATCACGCGGACGACGCCGCGGCGGAACTCGGGGTCGCCGAGCGCCTGCCGGTAGTTGTCCAGCCAGGCGAAGACCTCGCCCTGCACCAGCGTGGACCGGTACAGGCTGAGCTTGGCCGCGTACGCCATCGGCAGCAGCAGGAACGCGACGAGCAGGACGGTGAAGGGGGTGACGAACAGCCACCCGGCCGCCGCGTGGCGGCCGGGTCCCTTGCGTATCCTCACGGCGCGACCTTGAAGCCCTGCTGCGAGGCGTACTTCGTCAGGTTCTGCTGGACGGTGTCCAGCGCCGCCGGCCACGAGGTCTTCTTCTCGATGGCCTGGTTCAGGGCCGTCGTCAGCTGGCTGAAGTAGTAGCTGTTGAACGGGCTCCAGCGGAACTCGCCGACGCCGTTGTACGCGGGCACGAACACCTCGTTGACCTTCTGGCCGCCGAAGAACTCGTACTCCTTGCCGCGGAAGTAGTCCCACTCCAGGATCGGCGTCGTGGTCGGGAACAGGAACGCCTGGTCGATGCCGATGCGCCACGCCTCCTTGTCGACCCCGAAGATCTCCATGGCGACCTTCGTCGCCTCCTTCGGGTGCTCGGACTGGTCGGTGACGGCGAACGCGGAGCCGCCCCAGTCGCCCTGCGCGTTCGCGCCGTCCGTCCACTGCGGCAGCGGCGCGGCCCGCCACTTGCCGGAAGTCTTCTTGGCGACGCTCGCCAGGTAGCCGGGACCCCAGCCGGCGGCCAGGTAGGTGGCGTACTTGCCGGTGGTCAGGCCGGTGTAGAAGTCGGTCGTCGCGAAGGCGGTGGTGTCGGCGAGGCCGGTGCCGACCATGTCCTCCCAGTACGACATCGTCTGCTTGGCCTGCGGGCCGTTGAGGCTGAGACCGATGTTCGGCGCCTTCGCGGACGTGTAGTCGAACGGCCGCGCGCCGGCCTGCCACAGCAGCCCGGTCATGAAGCCGCCGTCGTTGGCGCCGAAGTCGGTCATGAAGCTGGACGGCGACGCCTTCTTCAGCTTCTGCGCCTGCTCCTTGAACTCGGCCCAGGTCTTCGGGACGGTGAGCTTGTACTTGTCGAAGATGTCCTTGCGGTACAGCATCGCCATCGGGCCGGCGTCGACCGGGATCGCGTACACCTTGTCGCCGGCGCTGACCTGCTTCCACGCCCAGTCGACGTAGTTGCCCTTGGCGGCGTTGGCGCCGTACTCGCCCATGTCGACCAGGTGCTTGGTGAGCTGGAACGTGGGGATCTCCTGGAACTCGATCATCACCACGTCCGGCGCGCCCTTGCCCGCCTTGAGCGCGGTCTGCAGCTTGGTGTACTGGTCCTGGCCGGTGCCGGCGTTCGTCCACTCGATCTGGACGTCGGTGTGCGTCTTGTTGAAGTGGTCGACGACCGGCTTGAACGACGGGTACCAGGCCCAGACCTTGATCTTGACGGGGCCGTCGGGCTTGCCGCCCGCGTCGCCGGACCCGCCGCAGCCCGCGGCGGTCAGCGCGGCGGCGGCGACCACCGCGACCATCGCCCGGACCGGCCGGCGCCGTCCGCGTTTTAGACTGGAGTGCCTGACACTCATTGGTCCCTCCCAGGGGGATTCGACGCGCTGGTATCGCGTGTTGGGTAAGTCGGTCCTTGGTGCTGGCACACCAAGGACCGGCTGTCAGGTCCCGCGTACGTCCCGTGCCCGCACGAGCGCGAGGCGTCTCGCGAGTCGCATGTCAGCCCTGGTGAGCGCATGGCCCACCGGTTTCGGATATCCTTTGCAGCGCTGCAAACAGGATGCACGGCGCGGCAGTGGACGGCAAGAGGGAACTGCCGGAAGCTTGTGGAGGGCCGGAGCGGGCCGCCGACCGACACCAGCCGGAGGGGACGGGGATGCGACGAGGACGTGAGGTGACCCTGCGCGACGTGGCCGAGCTCGCCGGCGTGTCCAGCCGGACGGTCTCCAACGTGGTGAACGGCTACGCCAACGTCACCGAGCACACCCGGCGGCGCGTGCAGGAGGCCGTCGACCAGCTCGGCTACCGGCCCAACGTGCTCGCCCGCAACCTGGCGCGCGGCCGGTCCGGGCAGATCGCGGTGGTCGTCCCGTACCTGGACACGCCGTATTTCTCCGAACTGCTCCAGGACATCATCCGGGCCGCCCGCGTGCAGGGCTACAACGTGCTGATCGACCAGACGGACGGCGACCGCGAGCACGAGCGGATGCTCATCAACCACGGCTCCAGCCGGCTGCTCTTCGACGGGGTCATCTTCAGCCCGCTCGGCCTCTCGCAGGAGGCCCTCGCCGACCGCGACCCCGACCTGCCGCTGGTCATCCTCGGCGAGCGCGTCAGCGATGGAACGTTCGACCACGTCGGCATCGACGACGTCGAGGCGTCCCGGCACGCCGTCGAGCACCTGCTGGACCTCGGCCGCCGCCGGGTCGCCGCGATCGGCGACCAGCCGTACGAGACGGGCGAGGCGGCCCAGCTGCGCACCCGCGGCTTCCGCGAGGCGCACGAGCGGCGCGGGCTCCCGGTGCACGAGGACCTCATCATCCGCAGGCCCCGCTTCAACCGGGCGGACGGCGCGGAGGCCATGGCCCACCTGCTCGACCGCGGCGACCCGCCGGACGCCGTCTTCTGCTACAGCGACCTCGTCGCGCTGGGCGCGATCCACACGCTGATCTCGCGCGGGATGCGGGTGCCGGAGGACGTCGCGGTCATCGGCTACGACGACATCGAGGACGGCCGGTACTCCAACCCGACGGTCACCACGATCTCGCCGGACAAGGGCATGATCGCGGCCACCGCCGTCGAGCGCCTGCTGCTGCGCATCGGCAGCAAGACGCCGCCGCCGGGGCTCGAACTCCGGGCGCCGCACCGCCTGATCGTCCGCGAGAGCACCGCCGGCCGCGCCGCCCCCGCCGCGCACTGACCCCCGCCGCCCGGCCGCGCCAGCGCGCCGGTGTGCCGCACCGGCTCGCCCGGCCGCGCCCGCGAGGCGGCGTGCCGCAGCGGCCCGCCCGGCCGCGGCCGCGTGGCGGCGGGGCGCGTGCGGCGAGTTCCTTTCGTACGGTTCTTGCGCCCTTCCGGCGTTCGGTGCATGCTGTTTTGCAGCGCTGCAATTGCCGGCGGCGGCGGACTCGGGGCGCGCGCCGCCGGCCGTCGCGGCTGCGTGCGCCGGCGCCCCGCGTTCCCGGAGGTGAGTCAAGGCCGCCACGTCGGCGTCGATGTTACCGGTCACACCCGCTGTCATGCGCGGGGTCCGCGGCCGTCCGGCCGCTCGCCCCCGCGTGTTTCGGGCCGGCAGCGTCACCCGAAAGGAGAGTCCCCATGACCGCTCCCCTGGTGCCGCATGCGCGGCGGCGCCCCTGGCGCGCCTTGGCGATCGCCTTGGCCGTCGCGCTCGCGGCGGTGTCGTCGGCTGCCCTGGCCACCCGGTCCGCAGACGCCGGCGAGCAGGTGCGCCTCGCCGGCGCGGCCGCCGGGAAGGCCCTGGCGGCGGGGTATCCGAACCCCGGATACGTCACCGGCTCGACCGGCGCGCACGACCCCTCCGTCGTCCGGGCGCCCGGCGGGACCTACATCGTCGTCACGACCGGCGACAACATCCCGATCAAGACGTCCACCGACCGGACCGCGTGGCGGAACGCCGGCGTCGCCTTCCCCGGCGGCGCGCCGTGGACCAGCGCCTACACCAATGGCGGCCGGAGCCTGTGGGCGCCCGACATCTCCTACCACAACGGCCAGTTCTACCTGTACTACTCGGCGTCCACCTTCGGGTCGCAGCATTCGGCGATCTTCCTGGCCACCAGTCCCACCGGCGCGTCGGGCACCTGGACGCACCGCGGCATGGTCATCGACAGCAGCTCCTCGGTGGACTACAACGCGATCGACCCGAACCTCGTCGTCGACGGGTCGGGCCAGTGGTGGCTGACCTTCGGGTCGTTCTGGTCCGGCATCAAGATGATCCGCCTTGACGCCGGCAGCGGCCTGCGCTCCTCGTCCGACCGGTCCGTGCGCTCCATCGCGTCCCGGGGCGGCGGCCCGATCGAGGCTCCGTTCATCTACCGGCACGGCGGCTACTACTACCTGTTCGTGTCGTTCGACTACTGCTGCCGGGGCGCCGCCAGCACCTACCGCGTCATGGTGGGCCGGTCGGCGTCCGTCACCGGCCCCTACGTCGACCGCAACGGCGTGCCCATGAACAGCGGCGGCGGCACCGAGGTGCTCGCGGGCCACGGCTCGATCCACGGGCCGGGCCACCAGGCCGTCCTCGGCGACGTCGACGGCGACGTGCTCTTCTACCACTACTACGCGGACAGCGGCGCGTCCTACCTGGGCATCAACCTGCTCGGCTGGGACGGCTCCGCCTGGCCCTACGTCTACTGACGACGGCCCGTTCCGGCCCGGGCCACCCCGCCGGGCCGGAGCGGGCGGCCCGCCGTCCTCCGGGTTAGGCTGCCGCCATGTGCGAGACAGCGGCCGGGGAGGCACGGGCGTCGATGCCGCGTCCGGCGCCGGGGCCGGCGGTCGATCCGATCGCGCTGGAGCCGGTGGACGAGGTCGAGATCGTCACCCTGGTCGACAACGTCTTCGACTCCCTGCTGACCAGCGACGAGCGCACTCGGCGGGCCGCGGCCGGCGCGGGCGCGGTGGAGGCGCCGCTGTTCGAGGAGGGCCGCACCTACGACGGGCTGATCGCCGAGCACGGCTTCGCCGCACTGGTCACGGTGCGCAGGGCCGGGCGCTCGACCACGCTGCTGTTCGACACGGGTCGGTCCAAGGACGCGATGGTCACCAACGCCGACCGGCTCGGCGTCGGCTTCGGGGACGTCCAGGCCGTCGTGCTCAGCCACGGCCATTTCGACCACACGGGCGGGCTCGCCGGGCTGGCCGGCAAGCGCGGCGTCCGGTCCCTGCCGATGGTGCTGCACCCGCTGGTGTGGACCCGGCGCCGGTTCGCGGTGCCCGGCCGGGAGCCGGAGGAGCTGCCGACGCTGAGCAGGCGGGCGCTGGACGCGGAGGGCTTCGAGATCATCGAGCGGCGCGAGCCGTCCCTGCTGCTGGACGGCGCCGTGCTGATCACCGGCGAGGTCGACCGCACCACCGAGTTCGAGCACGGCATGCCGCCGCCGCACCAGGCGTGGACGGGGTCGGACTGGGTGCACGACCCGCTGGTGGCCGACGACCAGGCGCTCGTCGTGCACGTCCGCGACCGGGGCCTGGTGGTGCTGACGGGCTGCGGGCACGCGGGCGCGGTCAACATCGTCCGGCACGCGCGGCGGCTGACGGGGGTCGACCGGCTGCACGCGCTCGTCGGCGGGCTGCATCTGGGCGGCCCGGCCTTCGAACCGGTCATCCCGCCCACGGTCGCCGCGCTGACCGACCTGGCGCCGAGCCTGGTCGTCCCCGGCCACTGCACCGGCTGGCGCGCCCAGCACGCCCTGGCCTCCGCCCTGCCCGGCGCCTGGGTGCAGGGCAGCAGCGGCACGACGTACCGCCTTTCCGCCGCCTAACCCTCCTGGTAGCGGGCCAGGAGGGGGAGGAACAGCTCGTCCACGATGGCGATGATGCGCTCGTCCGGGACGGGCTCGAACGTCATGAGCATGTCGTGGCGCAGCAGGTCGAACGGCATCGCGAGCACCGAGCCGGGGACGCGGTCGCGGTCGAGCTCGCCGCGCTGGACCGCGCGCCGGTAGATGTCCCGCGACCAGAGCGACCCCGCGCCGATGAGCTGTCCGCGCAGCTCGGCGGGCGTGGTGCCGGCCTCGGCGAACAGGCCGCCGAGCTGCGCGCCGATCATGGCGGCGAGGTCGATGCGCCGCCGGGTCGCGGACCGCATCAGCGCGATGAGGTCGTCGCGCAGGTTCCCGGTGTCCGGGATGGTGACCGGATCGGTCTCCCTCCGGTGCCGGATGGCCGCGATCACCAGTTCGGTCTTGCCCGGCCACCGCCGGTAGAGGACGGCCCGGCTGGTGCCCGCCCGGGCCGCCACGCGCTCCATCGTCAGCGCCGCGTAGCCGGACTCGACCAGCTCGTCCCACGCGGCGCGCAGCAGCGCGTCCTCCAGAGCCTTGCCCCGCCGGCGCCGGCCCGGCTCCTCCGCCACGGCGTCCTCCGTTAAGAGTCACTTGTGTTTCTTAATGGGACAGTCTACCGTGGGGGATAAGAAACACTGATGACTCTTAACGAGGTGCGCAATGGGGGACCGTCTCGATTCGAAGGTGCTCAGGACCGCCGGCGTGCTGATCGTCGGCGTCCTGGCCGTCGTCTTCGACACCACGATCGTCGGGGTGGCGCTGCATTCGCTGGTGGCCGATCTGCATTCCTCGGTCGCCACGATCCAGTGGGTCACCACCGCCTACCTGCTCGCGCTCGGCATCACCGTCCCGCTCAGCACCTGGGCGATGGCCCGGTTCGGCGGCAAGCGCGTGTGGATCTTCTCGCTGGCCGTGTTCCTGGCCGGCTCCCTGGCGTCCAGCGCCGCCTGGAACGCCCCGGCCCTGATCGCCGGGCGGGTCGTCCAGGGCATCGGCGGCGGGCTGATGCTGCCGGTGATGACCACCCTGGTCGTCCGCGCCGCGGGCGGCCGGCTGCTCGGCCGCACCACGGCGGTCGTCGCGCTGCCCGCCCTGCTCGGCCCGATCCTCGGCCCGCTGGTGGGAGGCTTGATCCTCACGCACCTCAGCTGGCGGTGGATGTTCTGGGTGAACGTCCCGTTCTGCGTGGTCGGCATCTGGCTCGCCGCCCGGTACCTCGACCGCGACGACCCGTCCGGTCGCCCCCGCCTGGACGTCCCCGGGCTGACCCTGCTCGCCCCCGGCCTGGCCGCGACCATCTTCGGCCTCTCCGAGGCCGCCACCAAGGGCTTCGCGGAGCCCGGCACCCTGACCCCGCTGATCGTCGGCGTCGGGCTCCTCGCGGGCTTCGCCGCCTACGCGCTGCGCCGCACCGACCCGCTCGTGGACGTCCGCCTGTTCGCCCGCCGCCCGACGGTGTCGGCCTCGACCGTGCTGTTCTTCTCCGGCTTCGCCCTCTACGGCGCCGTCCTGCTGCTGCCGCTGCTCTACCAGCAGGTCCGCGGCACCACGGCCCTCGACGCGGGCCTCGCGCTCGTCCCGCAGGGCATCGGCGCGCTGCTGAGCCGCTCCCTCGCCGGCAGCCTCACCGACCGCCTCGGCGCCCGCCCGATCGCCGTCGCCGGCTTCCTGGTCGTCGGCGCCGCCACCGTCCCCTTCGCCTACGCCGACGCCCATACGGGCACCTGGACGCTCGCCGCATGGCTGCTCCTGCGCGGCATCGGCCTGGGCGCCGTCACAGTCCCGGTCATGGCCGTCGCGTACCTGGGCCTGGACCGCGAGCAGATCGCCCACGCCAGCGTCCTGATCCGCGTGGCCCAGCAGATAGGCGGCTCCTTCGGGACGGCGGTCCTGGCGGTGATCCTGGCGCACGTCATGGCGGCCGGCGACCCGGTCGGCGCCTTCCACCAGTCTTTCTGGTGGGCCACCGGCTTCGCGGGCGTGGCCGCCCTGCTGGCCCTGCTGCTCCCCGGCCGAGCCGCCGTCCAGCAGCCGGCCCCCGCCCCGGCCGAGCCCGCACCGCCGACCCCGGCCCACGAAGCACGCTGAAGAAGGCCCCGGCAGGCACCCAAGCCTGCCGGGGCCGCGCGCCGCCCTGATCATCCGAGCGCGGACGGCCTGGGGCGGGGTTCCGATCCGGGGGCGGCTCGGCCCGGAGAGGCTCCTTGGGTAGCTTGTGGGACATGTCCTCCTCTCTCGTCTCGCCGCGGCGGGTATCGCCGTCGACGCGGCGGCGGAACCTCGGGGCGGTGCTGCGGGAGGTGCACCGGGACGGGGCGGTGTCGCGCACCGAGCTCGCCGAGCGGATGGGCGTGAACCGCAGCACGGTCCTGACGCTGATCGCCAAGCTCGCCGCCGCCGGCCTGGTGCGGGAGGAGACGTCGGCGGCGACGGGACGGGCGGGCCGGCCGCCGCTCGTCGTCCGGGCCGAGAGCAGCCGGGTGTACGTGCTGGCCTTCGACGTCGCGGTGGACCGGGTGGCCGCCGCCAGGGTCGGGCTCGGCGGCGCCGTGCTGGAGCGCAGGGACGCGCCGCGGCGGCGGGGGCAGGACGACCTGGAGGAAGTGGTCGGAGTCCTCGCCTCGTTCGGTGGCGCGCTCGCGGCCGCCGCGCCTCCGGAGGCGGAGTGCGTGGGGGTCGGCCTGTCCTACTGCGGCCTGATCAGGGCCGTCGACGGGAAGGTGCGGCTGGCGCCGACCCTGGGGTGGACGGACCTCGACGTCGGCCCGGAGCTCGGCAGGCGGCTCGGCCTCGGGCTGCCCGTGGCGGTCGGCAACGAGGCGCATCTGGGGGCGCTGGCCGAGCAGGTGCGCGGTGCGGGCGCCGGCCGCGAGAACCTCGTCTACCTGCACGGGGACGTCGGGGTGGGCGGCGGCATCATCGTCGGCGGCCGGCTGCTGGACGGCGACGAGGGCTACGCCGCCGAACTCGGCCACATGATCGTCAACCCGTACGACGGCCGCCCGTGCAACTGCGGCTCGCGGGGCTGCCTGGAGGCGGAGGTCGGCGAGCCGGCGCTGCTGGAGGCGGCCGGACGCGCCGGCGGCCCCGTCGGGCGGGAGGGCGTCCGGGCGGTCGTGGCGGCCGCGGAGCGCGGGGACCCGGCCGCCCGCGCGGCCCTCGACCGGGTCGGCGGCTGGCTCGGCATCGGCGTGGTCAACCTGATCAACCTGTTCAATCCCGGCGTCGTCGTCTTCGGCGGCATCCTCAGCGAGATCTACCGGGGTGCGGCGGCCGTCGTCCGCGACCGGGTGACGACCGGCGGCCTGCCGGTGTCCCGGGAGCGCGTCGCGCTCCGCACCGCCGCGCTCGGCTACGACGCGACGCTGGCCGGGGCGGCCGAGCTCGGCTTCGCGCCGCTGCTCGCCGATCCGCTGGGCGTCCTCGGCGTCGAGAACGCGTAGCGGTTCCCCCGCGCGGGGGAACGCCGCGGCCCTCCCGGGGGACGTGCCGGACGGCCCGGCCGCGTGAGCATGAAGTCCTGCCGATCAAGGAGGACGCCATGACCACAGCCCGTCCCGTGCCCCGCTGGGCCTACTGGGTGGCGCACGCCATCCCGCTGACCGTCCTGCCGTCCGGCCTGTGGCGGATCGCGCTGGGCCTCGGCGTGCCGGTGGGTTTCGCGGAGAGCAGCGAGCTGGCCGACTTCCCGCACCCCATCGGGACCCCGTACGTCTTCGCGCTCAGCATCGTGGCGGAGTCCTTCGCCCTGCTCGCGCTCGGGCTGGTGCGGCCGTGGGGCGAGGTGTTCCCGCACTGGTTCCCGCGGGTCGGCGGGCGCCGGGTGCCCGTGCCGTTCGCCGTCGGCGCCGCGTCGCTGGGGGCGGCGGCGGTCACGCTGATCGGCGTGACGGGCGCGTCCGGCTGGAATGACGCGATGGCCGACAGCGAGAGCCCGCACGGCTTCGCGGGCGCGGTGATGACGCTCGCCTACGCGCCCTTCCTCGCCTGGGGGCCGCTGCTGGCGATCCTGACCGTCCACTACTGGCGCCGCCGCACCATGGCGCCCGCCGCCGCGTGATGTCACATCGCCTCCGGTGCTCGCCGTCGCCCATGTGTCGACCCGCTCGAAGGAGAAGCCATGGAAGCGCGGATGAAGAACCCGGCCCACGTCCTGCCCAGCGCGATGGAGGGCATCGGGGGGCTGATCCAGGCCGTCAACGAGGGCGGACTCACGCACGAACTGCAGGAACTGGTCTCCCTGCGCACCAGCCAGATCAACGGGTGCGGCGCCTGCGCCCACGGCCACGTCCACAACCTGATCAGGGCGGGTGAGCCTGCGGAGCGGACGGCCGCCGTCGCGGCCTGGCGGGGCGCGCCCTTCTTCACGGCCGCCGAGCGGGCGGCGCTGGACCTCGCCGAGCACGTCACCCGGCTCGCCGACCGGTCCGCGCCGGCGGTGCCGGACGCGCTGTGGGACGAGGTCGCCGCCCACTTCGACGAGCGGCAGCGGTCGGCGCTCATCCTCGTGATCTCGCTGGAGAACCTGTTCAACCGCATCAACACGACCGTCCAGGCGCCCGCCGGCGCCTGCGGCTGACCGGCGGCGCGCCCGCCCGGCAGCCGGACGATCTCACCGTCGACGCCGCCGATCCGCGCACCTCGGCCGGCGATTCCATGGGCCTGGTCGTCCCATGGCGGGGATCACGCCGCGGAGGTGGTGAACCGGCTGATCGTGATCTTCTGGGCGGGCCGGCCGTCGTCGCCGCCGCCCTGCACGCCCTTCGCGGCGACCCGGTCGATGATGTCCATCCCGGCCGTGACCTCCCCGAAGACCGGGTAGTTGGGCGGAAGGTCCGGCGCGTCCTCGTACAGGATGAAGAACTGGCTCCCGTTGGTGTTCGGCCCCCGGTTCGCCATCGCCACGGTGCCCCTGCGGTAGGACGCACCGGACGTGTTCTCGTCGGCGAACTCGTACGACGGGCCTCCCGATCCGCTGCCGGACGGGTCGCCGCACTGGAGAACCTTCAGGCCGGCGTTCGTCGTCAAGCGGTGGCACGAGACGCCGTCGTAGAAGCCCTTGCCCGCGAGGAAGGCCAGCGAGTTCACCGTGCACGGCGCCTTCGCGGGATCCAGCTTCAGCTCCAGCGTGCCCAGGTTGGTCTTGATCGCGGCCTGGGTCGGCTGTGAGGCCGGGACGCGGCTCGGCGGCGTTCCCACGAACTTGACGTTGTCGCTCCCCGCCGGCGGGTAGCTGCACGTCTTCCCCGGGGCCGGTGCCTGCGCGACCGGCCTGCGGGCCTTCTCCTCGTCGCCGCGGTTCAGCAGGATCGCGGTGGTGAGCCCGCCCGCCACCAGCAGCACCGCGGCCGCCGCCGCACCGACGATCGGCCACGTCCGCCCGCCCGCCGGCCGTGCGGGAGGAGCGAACCCGCCCGCAGGCGCCCCCGCCCCCGGCCAGGCACCGGGCTGCACCCCGCCGCCACCGGGCTGCACCCCGCCGCCGGGTATAGGCGGCGCCCAGCCCGCCGGCGGCGCCCCCGCCCCCGGCACCACCGGCCCGGCCGACGCGCCCGCGTTGGGTGGCGAACCCGGGGTGGGCGGGGTGTTCGCGTCTGCGGCCGGTGATGGCGCGGCGTTCGGGCGCGGGGTTGCGCCGGCGGCGGAGGTGCCTTCGGCGAGGAGGTCCGCGTCCGGGCCTATGCCGAGGAGGCGCTGCAGCACCTGCGTGGCCGTGAGGCGGGCAGCCGGGTCCTTGGCCAGGCAGGACGCCACCAGGTCGCGCAGCCGGCCGGTCAGCGCGCCGAGCTCCGGCTCCGCGTACAGGACGCGCTGCATGATCGCCGGGACGGAGTCGTTCCCGAACGGCGGGGCCCCGTTCGCGGCGAACGCCATCGTGCAGCCCCAGGCGAACATGTCCACCGGCGCGCCGCCGGGCGAGCCCGCGACCTGCTCGGGCGCCATGTAGGCGGGCGTGCCGACCGCACCGGTCATGGTGGCGGACGTGGCGTCCAGCGGGCGCGCGATGCCGAAGTCGATGACCTTCGGGCCGTCCGGGCCGAGCAGCACGTTGGCCGGTTTGAAGTCGCGGTGGACGACGCCCGCCTCGTGGATCGCGGCCAGCGCGGTCGCGGTCCCGATCGCCAGCCTGACCTGCTCGTCGGGGGACGCCGCCCCCCGCTCGGCGATCATGTCCTTGAGGGACGGCCCGTCGACGTACTCGGTGATGATGTGCGGGAGGTCGCCGTCGGCCGTCGCGGCGAGGATGCGCGCGGTGCAGAACGGGGCGACGCGCCGGGCCGCGGCCAGTTCCCGCTCGAAGGCGGTGCGGGCGCGCGGGTCGCGGCCGAAGTCGGCGTGCAGGAGCTTCACCGCGACCCGCTGCCCGGTGTCCGATTCACCCAGGTAGACGGTGCCCTGGGCGCCTTCGCCGATGCGGGAGGTCAGCCGGAACCCGCCGACCTCCCGCGGATCGTTGGGGCGCAGCGGACGGGCCTCCGGCACTCTTGACCTCCCCGACGCGAAAAACGGAGACAGAGCAGACTACCGGGGTCACTCCGCCCCGCCGAGGCGGAGCAGCAGGTCGAGGAGGGCGGCCCGCTCGCCGTCCGACAGCGGCGCGAAGAACTCGGTGAGGACCTCGTCGGCGACGGCGTGCCCGTCCGCGAGGACCTTCTCGCCGGCGGGGGTGAGGTGGTGCTCGATGCTGCGGCCGCGCCCGCGGCGCCGTTCGATGAGGTGCTGGGCGACCAGCCGCCCGGCGAGCGTCCCGAACGCCTGCTCGCTCTGGTACGTCTCCGCGGCCAGCGCCCGCGCGGACGACCCGGGCGCGCGGCTGATCGCGCGGAGCGCGTCCCACTGCGCCGGCGTCGTGCCGATCTCGGCGAGCCTGCTGTCGAGCATGCGGTGCTGCCGGTACTGGGCCTGTTTGAGGGCTCTCCCCAGGACCTGTACTTCGACGGCCATGTGCCCAGCCTAGAACGGGTCACGACGACGCGAACGGGTCACGACGACGCGAACGGGTCACGACGACGCTATGAGATCCCGGTACCAGGCGTAGGACTTCTTCGGCGTGCGCTTCTGCGTCTCGTAGTCGACGTGGACGAGGCCGAAGCGCGGGTGGTAGCCCTCCGCCCATTCGAAATTGTCCAGCAGCGACCACGTGTAGTAGCCGCGGATGTCGATGCCCTCGTCGATGGCGGTGCGCATGGCCTTGATGTGGGCGTCCAGGAACTCGATGCGGGACGAGTCGTCCACCGTGCCGTCCGGGCCGACCTCGTCGGGGAACGAGCACCCGTTCTCGGTGATGTAGAGCGGCGGCAGGTCGTACCTGGCGTCGAGCGTGCGGAGCAGCGACAGGAACGCGTCCGGGACGATCGGCCAGCCCATCCCGGTGGTCGGGTACTCGGTGATGTCCACGATGTCGAAGGGCAGCGGCCCCTCGGACGCCGTCGCGAGCCGCGTCGGGTGGTAGTAGTTCACGCCCAGGAAGTCGATCGGCGACGCGATGACCGGCATGTCCTCGGGACGGACGAACGGCGCGTCCGCCATCAGCTCCGGGTACCGGCCGAGCAGCACGGGGTCGGTGAACAGGCGGTTCATGAACGCGTCGAAGGCGTCGGCGGCGGGCTGGTCGCCGGGCGACGCGGCCCACGCCGGGGAGTAGTGGTTCGTCAGCCCGACGGCGCGGGCGCCGCGGCTGCGCAGCGCGTTGACGGCGAGGCCGTGGGCGAGCAGCTGGTGGTGCGCGGTCGGGAGCGCGTCCAGCATGAGCGCCCGGCCGGGGGCGTAGACGCCGAACGCGTACCCGTAGGCCGTGACGACCACGGGCTCGTTCAGGGTTATCCACATGTCCACGCGGTCGGCGAGCCGCTCCGCCGCCAGGTAGGAGAATTCGGCGAACCGGTAGGCGGTGTCGCGTTCCATCCAGCCGCCCGCGTCTTCCAGCGGCTGCGGGAGGTCCCAGTGGTAGAGGGTGGCGGCGGGCGCGATGCCCGCGGCGAGCAGCCCGTCGACCAGCCGGTCGTAGAAGTCGAGGCCCTTCGCGTTGACCGGGCCGCTGCCGGGCGGCTGGACGCGCGGCCACGCGATCGAGAACCGGTAGGAGCCGACGCCGAGGCCCGCCATGAGCGCGACGTCCTCCGGCCAGCGGTGGTAGTGGTCGCAGGCGACGTCGCCGGTGTGGCCGTCCCGGACGCGTCCGGGCGTGTGGGAGAAGGCGTCCCAGGTGGACGGTCCCCGCCCGTCCTCGTCCACCGCGCCCTCGATCTGGTAGGCGGCGGTGGCGACGCCCCATCGGAAGCCCTCCGGAAGACCCATCGCAGTTCCCCTCCCCGCGTGCCCGCCGAAATGCGAATAGCTTTCGGATATTAGTGCGGGGGTGGTGCGGGCGGAAGACTCCCGTGGCCCCGGGGTGCCGAACGGCGACCGTCCATGCCGGGCGGCCCGCCGTTCGGGGGACAATGGCGGGGTGACCGAGATCCGGACCCCGCTCCGCCGCCGCCCAGCCCAGCGCCGCAGCGCCGAACGCGTCCAGCGGATGCTCGACGCGTGCGCGGAGATCCTCGACGAGGACGGCTACGACGGCCTCACCACGACGCGCATCGCGCAGCGCGCCGAGGTGGCGATCGGCTCGGTCTACCAGTTCTTCCCCGACAAGCGCGCGGTCGCGCAGGCCCTCGCGCTGCGCAACCTGGAGGAGTTCGGCGACCGGATCTCGGCCCGGCTCGCCGAGGGCGGCTTCGACGACTGGTCCGACACGGTCGGCGCGATCATCGAGATCTTCGTCGACATGCACCGCACGGTCCCCGGCTTCCGGGTGCTGCGCTTCGGCGACGTCGCCGACGTCAACCTGCTCGACTCCGACGCCGACAACAACGCGGTGGTCGCCGACCGGCTGCGCCGGATGATCGTGGAGACGTTCGGCGTCCAGGACACCCCCGGCCTCGCCACCGCGCTCGCCATCTCGGTCGAGGCCGGCGACGCCGTCCTGAAGATGGCGTTCCGCCGCGACCCGGACGGCGACCCCGAGATCCTCGCCGAGGCGGAGCGCCTGATCCACGGCTACCTCTCCGCCCACATCCAGGAGTCCTGACTCCCGCCCGGTGCGCTGCCGGAAAACTCGTGATGTTGCGGACGTGCTGTGGCAGACTCCCACCGCACAACGCGACAGAACGGGTGAGACCGCTGGACGAAGAGAGACTGCAGGCGCAGAACAGGCTGCTGATCCGGCAGCGGGTGCGCCTGATGGTGAACCAGTACGAGGTGCACGCCGAGGCTCCGGGCGGCGAGGAGGGCGAACTGCTCGCCTTCGCGCAGCAGAAGCGGCTGGCGTTCAAGGAGCAGGTCACCCTCTACTCGGACGACTCCAAGACGCGTCCGATCCTCGGCTTCAAGGCGCGCAAGCGCATCGACCTGGCCAGCGCCTACGACATCACGGACGCGCACGGCCAGCCCATCGGCGTCTTCCGCAAGGACTTCAAGAAGTCGCTGCTGGCCTCGACCTGGCATCTGGAGCAGCCGGGCCTCGGGGTGACCACCGGCAGCGAGCGCAACAAGTTCGTGGCGGTGCTCCGGCGGGTCTGGCAGTTCATCCCGTACGTGGACAGCCTGCCGTTCGCCTGGCCGTACCACTTCGACTTCTACGCCGGCGACCAGGTCGTCTTCTCGGTGGAGAAGAAGTTCGGCCTCCGCGACCGCTACACCGTCGACATCAAGGACCCGCGCCTCGACCGGCGCCTGGTCATCGCCCAGGCCGTCGCCCTGGACGCCCTCCAGTCCCGCTGAGATCGGCCGCCGCCCGCGTCTCCCGCCCGGGGACGCGGGCGGCGGCTTTTCCACCTCTTGGTTCGCGCGTGACCCTGGTTTCCGCGAGCTTTACATGTTACGAAGGTATGTAAAGCCGTGGGCGGTGCAACCGGCGTCGCGAGGACGCGGCGCAACGCCTGGAGGAGGATCCCCCCGTGAGTTCCTTTGACCTCTACTCCACCCCGGTCCCGACCGAGACGTGGAACGTCCCTATGGCGGGCGACACCCGCTTCACCTGGGAGTACGACGAGGGGCGCGACCGGCTGCTGAACCTGTACCAGAAGGGCAAGGACAAGCAGTGGGACGCGCAGAAGCGCATCGACTGGGACCTTGAGGTCGACCCGATCAACGTCGCCGGGCTGCCGGAGAACTTCAACCCGCTCTTCGGGTCCGACATCTGGGAGAAGATGTCGCAGAAGGAGCGGGACGAGTTCGGCCGGCACCAGGGCTCCTGGCTGTTCAGCCAGTTCCTGCACGGCGAGCAGGGCGCGCTGAACGTGTCGGCGCGGATCGTCCAGTCCGTCCCCGACCTGGACTCGAAGTTCTACGCCGCGACCCAGACCATGGACGAGGCCCGGCACGTCGAGCTGTACACGAGGTTCGTGCACGAGAAGATCGGGATGTACTACCCGATCAACCAGGACCTCGCGAAGCTGCTCGCCGAGTCGCTGGAGGACAGCCGCTGGGACCTCCCCTACCTCGGCATGCAGGTCCTCATCGAGGGCCTCGCGCTCGCGGCGTTCGGGCTGTACCGCGACATGTCGACGAACCCGCTGGTCAAGCAGCTGCTCGCATACGTCATGCAGGACGAGGCGCGGCACGTCGCGTTCGGGCGGCTGGCCCTCAAGGACTACTACGCCGAGCTCACCGACAAGGAGCGGGCCGAGCGCGAGGAGTTCGTCGTCGAGGGCTGCTACCTGATGCGCGACCGGTTCAAGGGGCGCGAGATCTTCGAGCAGCTCGACATGCCGGTCGAGCGGTGCATGGAGTTCGTCGACAACTCCGACATGTACACCCTCTATCAGTCGCTGCTGTTCAGCCGTATCGTCCCGTGCGTCCGCGACGTGGGCCTCTGGGGCGACAAGGTGCAGGCCGCCTACCAGGACATGGGCGTCCTCGACAACGCCAAGGCCGACCTCGAAGCGCTGATGAAGCAGGACGAGGAGATCGCCGAGAAGGTCGACGAGGAGAAGTACGCGGCCGAGCTCGCGGCGCGCAAGGAGGAGGTCGACCAGGCCATCTCCCTCGGCGCGGCCGAGTAGCCGGCACCCGCCGGGCGGGGGCGTCCCAACGGGGGCGCCCCCGCTTCGTCTTTTGTCGGATATCTTCCTCGCCCGCCGTCCGGCGCAATTCCGGCTGATCAATTCCTGAGATCTCTCCGGCGTTCACCAATTGATTCTCGAATTCGCCGTGCCGGACCCCCGGCTGTACTAATGTCCCCGCTCGGCGGTGCGCCGTTCCGGTGCTCTCGCCGGCGCACACCGCGTGCAGGGTCAAAGCCGAAAAATCCCCGGGGGAAAGAATGAACCGATCAGTCAGAGGTCTGCTGGGCGCCGCCGCCCTCGTGCCGCTCGCCGCCGCCGTCGCCGCCGTGCCCGCCCCGGCGGACGCGGCGCCCGGCCCGGCCACCGCGCTCCTCTACGACACCGCCGGCACCGCCTACCCGGCGCTCCGGGCCCTGCCGGACCCGGTCGTGCAGACCGGAGGGCAGACCGCCGAGACGGCCACCGGCGCCGTCGACGGCGTGCTGCGCGCCGCCCCGGGGACGTCCCGCGTCCGGTCCCAGGCCGCCCGCTGCGCGCTGAATCCCGGCAGGACGGTCGACATCGAGACCGGGGCGCGCCTGCCGGAGACGCGGCTGCCGTCCATCGGCAAGACCCCGCTCGGCGGGCTGCCCGAGGGCGACTGCCTGGGCGCCCGGCGCGCCGCCGGCGGGACGGTCCCGCTCCCCGTCCCGCCCGGGGCCGCCGGCAAGGCCGGCGGGAAGCTCCTGAAGGGCGCGGGCAAGGTCGGCGGCGAGATCGGCGAGGTGGCGGGCATGCGCCCCGCGCTGCCGGCCGGGCGCCGCGCGAACATGCCGGTGAGCATGGCGCTTCCCGCCGGCCCGCCGAGCGCGCCGGCCGCGCTCGGCGCCGCGCGTCCCGGCGGGCCGCCGGCCGGGTCCGTGCTCTTCCCGCTGCGCGACCGGCGCGCCACGCCGGTGCCGTCCGACGACGTCCTCGGCCAGGCGAACGGCGCCGTGAACGACGCCGGCGCGGGCCTCGACCGGACGGAGCAGGGCGTCGGGCAGGTCGTCGACGTGCTGAAGGCCAGGAAGGACCCGGCCGCGCGCCCGGCGGACGGCCCGCTGTCGGCCGGCCCGCTGTCGGATGGCCCGATCTCCATGCCCGACGCGGCCCCGCTCGGGCTCCCCGCGCTGCCCGGAATCGGGTGACGCGCACCCTTCTGTCCAGCGCGCACAGGGGCGTTCCGCGGATGCCGCCGCATCCGCGGAACGCCCCTTTCGCGGCTCTTCACGATCGAGGGTGTAGTTGCGGTTTGAAGCCGCCGGTCTCGAGTAGTGATCTGGCGATGTAGTTGGTCAGGTTGCGGAACCCCAGT
>NZ_JBEORG010000050.1:0-44590 GCF_040302145.1 Spirillospora sp. NPDC127506
GGGCGCGCAGCCGGTCCACGCGGTCCTGCAGGCCGTCGGTCTCGGCGGTGCGGGCGTGGATCTCGTCGATCAGCCGGGCCCGCTGCTCGGCCGCCACCGGCTCGCCGCGCCGCGCCTGCGCCCCGGCGACGGCGATCAGGATCCCGGCGAGGAGGAGGACCAGCAGGACGCCCGGGCCCCGCAGGCGGCGCGGCGGGGCGGAGGCGGCCCGCCGCGCGGCGGCCTCCGCGTAGCCGGGGTCGAGGAGCTTCCCGGCGAGCAGGTCGGCGAGCAGCGGCGTCGAGGCGCCGGGCCGCCGGTCGTCCCGTCGTGCGATCACCGCCCCATCATGGCAAGCCCGGGGAGCGCGCGGGCCGCCGCCGGCGAGACCGGGTCCGCGCCGGTCAGGCGGTGGCGGGGCGGTGCAGGCCGATCTGCAGCGCCAGCCCGGCGAGGACGGAGCCCATCAGGTAGCGCTGGACGCGCTGCCAGCCGGGGCGGCGCGCGAGGAACGCGGCGATGCCCCCGGCGCCGATGACGATGAGGCCGTTCACGGTGATCGCGATGGTGATCTGGAGGAGGCCGAGCAGCATGATCTGGACGGCCATGTGCCCGCGGCCGGGGTCGGCGAACTGCGGCAGCAGCGACACGTAGAGGATCGCGATCTTCGGGTTGAGCAGGTTGGTGACCAGGCCCATGGTGAAGAGACGGCGCGGCGGGTCGGCGGGCAGCTCCTTCGGCGCGAACGCCGTCGTGCCGCCGGGCCGCAGCGCCTGCCAGGCGAGCCAGAGCAGGTACGCCGCGCCGGCCAGCTTGATCACCGTGTAGACGGCCGGGACGAGCGTGAAGACGGCGGTGAGCCCGGCGGTGGCGGCGGCGACGTAGACGAGGAAGCCGGCGGCGACGCCGCCGAGGGAGACGAGCCCGGCGCGGCGGCCCTGCGTCACCGACCGCGACACCAGGTAGATCATGTTGGGCCCCGGGGTCAGGACGAGCCCGAGGGCGAAGGCGGCCACGGCCGCGGCGGCGGTGAGCGAGATCATTGCACTCCGAACAGTGGAATTGATCTGAGACTAGATCTCGGCATTTACTCGGTGCAATACTTTCCATTGAAGTCGGAGCAATGTGGGGAGCGCATGGAGGATTTCCGCCGGGTCGCCGACGAGGTGGCCGCCGACATCGCCGCGGGGCGGCTGCGGCCCGGTGACCGGCTCCCGCCGCAGCGGGCCTTCGCCCGCGAGCGCGCCATCGCCGTGTCCACGGCGAGCCGCGTCTACGGGGAGCTGGCCAGGCGCGGCCTCGTGGTGGGCGAGGTGGGGCGCGGCACGTTCGTCCGCGCGGCCGGGCCCGCGCCCGTCCCCGCGCTGGCGGAGCCGGCCGGGGCGCGGGTCGATCTGGAGCTGAGCCAGCCCCTGCTGCCGGAGCAGAACGCGCTGCTCGCCGCGGGGATGGAGCGCCTCCTGCGCCCGGACGTCCTGGAGGCGGCGCTCGGGCCCGGCCGGGTCACGGGGACCGCCGCCGCCCGGGAGGCCGCGGCGGCCCTCCTGGCCGCGCCCGGCTGGCGCCCCGCACCCGGCTCCGTGCTGTTCGCGGGGAGCGGCCGGCAGGCGATCGCGGGCGCCGTGGCGGCGCTCGTGCCGCCCGGCGGGCGGCTCGCCGTGGAGGCGCTCACCTATCCGGTGGTCAAGGGCATCGCGGCCCGGCTCGGCGTCACGCTCGTCCCGGTCGCCGGGGACGAGCACGGGCTGCGCCCCGACGCCCTCGCCGACGCGCACCGCGCCGCCCCGCTCGGCGCGCTGTACGTCCAGCCGACGCTCCACAACCCGTCCGGGACGACGATGCCGGGGCAGCGCCGCGTCGAGCTCGCCGCCGCCCTCGAACGGCTCGGCCTCTACGCGATCGAGGACCGCGTCTGGGCGTTCCTCGACGAGGACGGCCCGCGGCCGCTGGCGAGCCTCGCGGCGCGGCGCACCGTGGTGGTCGACAGCCTGTCCAAGCGCCTCGCGCCCGGCCTGAGCGTGGGGTTCGCCGTCCCGCCCGCCGCGCTCGCCGGGCCCGTCGCCGCGGCGCTGCGCTCGGGCGCATGGGGACCCGCGCGCTTCGCGCTCGACGCGGCGGCCGGCTGGATCGCCGACGGCACGGTGGAGGCGGTCGCCCGGGCCAAGCGCGCGGACGCCGCGGCCCGCCAGAGGCTCCTCGCCGAGCGCGTCCCCGACGCCCGGTCCGCGCCGTGCTCGTACTTCTCCTGGTGGGATCTGCCGCCGCAGTGGCGCGCGGAGACGTTCGTGGCCGCGGCGGCGCGCCGCGGCATCGCCGTGACCCCGGCCGCCGCCTTCGTCGTGGGGACGGCCGCCGCCCCCCGCGCGGTCCGGCTCGGCCTCGCCTCCCCGCCCCTGGACGCCCTGGCGCGCGCCCTGGACGTCCTCGCCGAGATCGCCGCCGGCGACCCCGACGACACCGCCGCCGACTGACGCGGGATCAGGAGCCGGCGCGCTCGACGACGGCGGCCCACTCCTCCAGGAGGGCCTGGGCGGCGTCGGCGTCGGGCCCTTCGGCCCACAGGTGGGTCACCGCCTCCGCCGGGTCGGGCAGGACCAGCACCCAGCGGCCGTCGTCCTCCACCACGCGGACGCCGTCGGTGGTGTCGATCGTGCGGTCCCCGGCGGCCTCCACGACGTGCCGCATCACGCTGCCCTTGGCCGCCCACGGCGTCGGGACGGAGCGGCGCAGCAGGTGCGCGTCGGGGATGCGGCGGTCGATCTGGGACAGCGTCAGGCGGGTGCGCGCGACGAGGCCGACGAGGCGGACGAACGCCGCGATGCCGTCGACGGTGCCGCTGAACTCGGGCATCAGGAACCCGCCGCGGCCGTCCCCGGCGAAGATCACGCTGGGCTGGGCGGCGGCCTTGGTGAGGACGTCCTGGGAGGTGGAGGTCCACTCGACCTGCACGCCGTGGAACCGGCACACCTGCTCGGCGACCCGCGTCGTGGTCACCGGCAGCGCCACCTTTCCGCCGCGCCGCTCGGCCGCGACCAGGTCGAGCATGACGAGGAGGGCGCGGTCGTCGCCGACCAGCTCGCCGTTCTCGTCCACGAGGGAGATCCGCTCGCCGACCGGGTCGAAGCGGACGCCGAAGGCGGCGCGCGAGGAGGACACCAGGTCGCCGAGGCGCTCCAGGTCGCGCATGCGCTCGGCGAGCGTCTCGGTCGGGTTGGCCTCGTCCAGCCCGGCGTTGCGGGTGAGGACCTCCACGCCGACCTTGCCGAGCAGGTTCGGCAGGACGAGGGAGGCGACGCCGCCCGCGCAGTCCAGGACGATCTTCAGCCCGGCCTCGCGGACGCCGCGGATGTCGACGCGGCGCAGCAGGTCGCGGGTGTAGGTCTCGACGACGCGCGGCGGGTAGGTGAGCTCGGCGATCTCGCCGGGGAACGCGCGGCGGTACTCCTGGCGGCCGAAGACGCGCTCCAGCTTGCGCTGCGCCGCCTGGGACAGGTCGGCGCCGCCCGCGTCGAGGAACAGGATGTCGACGCCCTGCGGGTCGCCGAGGGTGGTGCGGATGTAGATGCCGCCGACGGCGTCCTCGCGGCCGGTCTCGAACCGGGCGACGGTGAGCGGGGTCGCCTCCAGGTCGTTGACGTTGATGGCGCTGGCGGTGAGCGCGCTGTTCACGGCGCGTTTGAGGGTGCGGGCGGCGCGCGAGACGTCGCGTCCGGTGACGACCGTGGAGCCCTTCTTCAGCGTGGTGGCGTAGGCGGAGGCCAGCCGCACCGCCAGCTCGGGGGTGATCTCGACGTTGACGAGCCCGGACACGCCGCGCGGCCCGAACAGGTTGCGCTGCCCGCGCGACTCCCAGATGACGCTGGTGTTGACGACCGCGCCGGCCTCGATGGTCTTGAACGGGTAGACCTTCACGCCGCTGGAGACGTACGCCTCGGCCTCGATGACGCATTCGTCCCCGATGACCGCGCCCTCCTCGACGCGGGCTCCGGCCATGATGTCGGTGTTCTTGCCGATGACGCAGCCGCGCAGGTTCGTGGACGGCGCGACGAACACGTTGTCGTGGACGATGGCGCGGTGCAGGAACGCGCCCTCCTTCACCACGACGTTGCTGCCGAGGACGGTGTACTCGCGCAGTTCGACGCCCGCCTCGACCTTGGCGTAGTCGCCGATGTAGAGCGGCCCTTTGAGCACGGCCTCGGCGTCCACCTCGGCTCCTTCGGCGACCCACACGCCCGGGGACATCTCGAAGCCGTCCAGCTCGATGCCGACCTGGCCCGACAGCATGTCGGCCTGGGCCTTGAGGTAGCTCTCGTGGGTGCCGACGTCCTCCCAGTAGCAGTCGGCCACGTACCCGAACAGGCGGGCCCCCTCGGCGAGGAGCTTAGGGAACACGTCCCCCGACCAGTCGACGGGCTCGCCCTCCGCGACGTGTTCGAGGACCTCGGGCTCCATCACGTAGATGCCGGTGTTGACGGTGTCGGAGAACACCTGGCCCCAGGTGGGCTTCTCCAGGAACCGCTGCACGCGGCCCTCGTCGTCCACGATGATGATGCCGAATTCGAGCGGGTTCGGGACCCGCTTCAGCCCGATGGTGACGAGCGCGTCGTTCTCCTTGTGGAACCGCACCATGTCGGTGAGGTCGATGTCGGTGAGCGCGTCCCCCGAGATCACGAGGAACCGGTCGTCGCGCAGCGCCTCCTCGGCGTTCTTGACGCTGCCGGCGGTGCCGAGCGGGATCTCCTCCGTCGCGTAGCTCAGCGACATGCCGAGCTCCTCGCCGTCGCCGAAGTAGTTGCGGATCAGCGCGGCCAGGAACTGGACGGTGACCACGGTCTCGGTGAACCCGTGCCGCTTCAGCAGCCGGAGCACGTGCTCCATGATCGGCCGGTTGACGAGCGGCAGCAGCGGCTTGGGCTGGTTGGCGGTCATCGGACGCAGCCGCGTCCCCTCGCCTCCCGCCATCACGACGGCCTTCATCGGGGGGTCTCAGCTCCCTTCTGGTCGCCGGCCGGCGGGTCCGCGCCCGGATCGCGCCGGTCGTCCGGTGCGCGCGCGGCGTCCGGCCCGGGGGCCGGGGGCGAGTCGCGGCCGGCCAGCACCAGTTGCCGCGTCTGCGTCCAGTAGAGGACGGCCGCCCACCAGTACAGGCCCGTCCCCCAGATGGCGAAGGACCAGCCGGCGACCTTCGCCGCGGTCGCCGCGCCGCCGTCGTGGTCGCCCAGCAGCAGCAGCGGGAAGGCGTACAGCAGGCACATGGTGCCCGCCTTGCCGATGAAGTGGACGGGCAGCGTGCCGCCGTACCCGAGCCGCCGGACGATCGGCGCGATCGGCAGGATCGCGAACTCCCGGGCGACGAGCAGCACCACCAGCCACAGCGGGATGATGTCGCGGATGGTGAGCCCGATCAGCGTGGCGAGGATGTAGAGGCGGTCGGCGGCCGGGTCGAGCACCGTGCCGAGCTTGCTGGTCTGGTTCAGCGCGCGCGCCAGCTTGCCGTCCAGCCAGTCGGACAGGCCGGCGAACACCAGCACGCCGATCGCCCACCCGTCCGCCTCGGCCAAGACCAGCCACAGGAACAGCGGGACGCCCACGAGCCGTGCCACGCTCAGCACGTTGGGCACCGTGAAGATCCGGTCCTGCGGGGCCTCCTGCAGTGTGCTCACCGACGCGATCGCCTCCCCTGGTCCCCTTGATCCTGACCCTACCGGTAAGGGTTTGAAAGGCCCCGATAGCGTCCATCCATGAGATGGACGGTCTACGGGGAGAGGTCGGTCTACGACAGCCCCTGGATGGACGTGCGGCTGGCCGATGTCGAACTCCCGGACGGGCGCCGGTTCGACCATCATCTCGTGCGGGTGCGGCCCGCGGCGGGCGTCGCGGCGGTCGACGGGGAGGGCCGGGTGCTGCTGATCTGGCGGCACCGGTTCATCACCGACCAGTGGGGTTGGGAGATTCCCGGCGGACGAGTCGAACCGGGCGAAGACCCCGGCGAGGCGGCCGCGCGGGAGCTGGTCGAGGAGACCGGATACCGCGCGGGGACCGTCCGGCACCTGCTCGACGTGCGGCCGTCACCCGGCGTCCACGATGGCGTTTATCACATCTACCGGGCGGACGGCGCCGAGCGGGTCGGGGCGCCGACCGACGTGGAGGCCGAGCGGATCGAGTGGGTCCCGTTGGCGTCGGTCCCCGCGCGCGCCGCGCGCGGGGAGATCGGCTCGGCCTCGACGCTGGCGGGCCTGCTCTACCTCGTCACCGCGGGCTGACGGCGCGGCGGGCGGGGGGCGGGCGGCGACCGCGAACCCGCCGCGCTCCCCCGGCCCGGCGGCCTACCCGCCGGGTTCGCAGGCGAGGATCGGTTTCACGTCCACGATCGGGGTGCCGTCGAGGGCCTCCAGGCCGCTGACGCGGACGCAGCGGCCCGTCACCTCCAGGACCTCGACCGGGTGCAGGCCGATCGGGTTGGGGCGGTCCGGGGAGCGCGTCGCGAACACCCCGCGCATCGGGGTGGACGGGTCGTCGCGCGGGTGGACGCGCAGGACGTCCCGGGGCGACAGGTGCAGCCACGTCAGCACGAAGACCCGGTCGCCCGGGCGGAGGCCCTCCAGCGCCGGGAGCACGGCCGGCTCGAAGACCAGCCATGCCTCGGGCGCGCCCTCGGTCCCCTGCTTGGGCGCGGACTCGCGGTCGGTCAGCGCGGACGAGACATGGCCGACCGGGGTCAGCGTGTACTCCTGGTGAGGGTCGAACATGCCCCGATCCTCTCAGGGCCTCGCGCGGGCGCGTTCTACCCCGGAGGCGGCGGTTGCGGCAACCGGGGTGCCGCGGGTTAGCGTCGGGGGCGACAGATCGCGGGTGCCCGGCGAACCGGGCTGAGATAGCGGCTGGGACGGCCGCTGACCGCATGAACCTGACCGGGTAATGCCGGCGTAGGGAGAGATCGAGTCGTCATGACACAACGTGTGGTTCCAGCTGCCCGCAAGACCTACCTGCAGGGGTCGCGGCCGGACCTCCGGGTCCCGATGCGGGAGGTGCCGCTGACCAACGGCGATGTCGTCGTCCTGTACGACACGTCGGGGCCGTACACCGATCCGGCGCGGGAGGTCGACGTCCGGCGGGGGCTGCCTGCGCTGCGGGAGGCGTGGATCGCCGAGCGGGGCGACACCGCGCCGTACGAGGGGCGCCCGGCGCGGCCCGGGGACGACGGGCGGCGGGCGCCCGCGCGGGAGGACTTCCCGCCCCGCCGGCCGCGGCGCGCGACCGGCGGCGCGGTGACGCAGCGCGCGTACGCGCGGCGGGGCGAGATCACGCCGGAGATGGAGTTCGCGGCGCTGCGGGAGGGCGTGCGCCCGGAGTTCGTCCGGGACGAGCTGGCCGCCGGCCGGGCGGTGCTGCCCGCGAACGTCAACCACCCCGAGATCGAGCCGATGGTCATCGGGCGGAACTTCCTCGTGAAGGTGAACGCGAACATCGGCAACTCGGCGGTGGCGTCCTCGATCGAGGACGAGGTCGAGAAGATGACCTGGGCGACCCGGTGGGGCGCCGACACGATCATGGACCTGTCCACCGGCCGGGACATCCACACGACGCGGGAGTGGATCCTGCGCAACTCGCCGGTGCCGGTCGGGACCGTCCCGCTGTACCAGGCGGTGGAGAAGGCGGGCGGCGACCCCGCGGAGCTGACCTGGGACCTGTTCCGCGACACGGTGATCGAGCAGGCCGAGCAGGGCGTCGACTACATGACCGTCCACGCGGGGGTCCTGCTGCGGTACGTGCCGCTGACCGCGCGGCGCAAGACGGGCATCGTGTCGCGGGGCGGCTCGATCATGGCGGCGTGGTGCCTCGCGCACCACGAGGAGAACTTCCTGTACACGCACTTCCGGGAGCTGTGCGAGATCTTCGCCGCCTACGACGTCACCTGGTCCCTCGGGGACGGCCTGCGCCCCGGCTGCATCGCGGACGCCAACGACGAGGCGCAGTTCGCCGAGCTGCGCACGCAGGGCGAGCTGACGCGGATCGCGGCCGAGCACGGCAACCAGGTGATGAACGAGGGGCCCGGCCACGTCCCGATGCACAAGATCAAGGAGAACGTCGACCTGCAGCAGGAGTGGTGCGACGGGGCGCCGTTCTACACGCTCGGCCCGCTGACCACCGACATCGCGCCCGGCTACGACCACATCACCTCGGCGATCGGCGCCGCGATGATCGGCTGGCACGGGACCGCGATGCTCTGCTACGTCACCCCGAAGGAGCACCTCGGGCTGCCGGACCGCGAGGACGTGAAGGCGGGCGTCATCGCCTACAAGATCGCCGCCCACGCCGCCGACCTGGCCAAGGGCCATCCGGGGGCGCGGGCGTGGGACGACGCGCTGTCGGAGGCGCGGTTCGACTTCCGGTGGGAGGACCAGTTCAACCTGTCCCTCGACCCGGACACGGCACGCGCGTTCCACGACGAGACGCTCCCGGCGGCCCCGGCGAAGACCGCGCACTTCTGCTCGATGTGCGGCCCGCACTTCTGCTCGATGAAGATCACCCGGGACGTCCGGCGGTACGCCGACGAGCGCGGGCTGGACGGCGAGGCGGCCCTCGCCGCCGGGATGCGGGAGAAGGCGGCGGAGTTCCGCGCCGCGGGCGGGCGGGTGCAGCTGCCCGTCTCCCCCGGCCCGTCCTGACGTCGGCGCAGGTCGGCGCAGGCCCGCCGCGGCACCGGCCGCGGCGGGCCGGCCCCTCCCGGCGCGGAACGGGCGGCCCGGCGCGGATAGTATCGAGGGACCGTTCCAAAGCCGCGGATCCCCCCGAATCGCCGCAGGCCCATACCCGCCGGGAAAGGACCGAGGACCCACGTGACCAGCGACGACACGCCGACGGCCCCCGCCCGCGCGGTGCGCGCCGACGTGCGCCGCAACCGGGCGCGGCTGCTCGCCGCGGCCCGCGAGACGTTCCAGCGCGAGGGGGCCGGCGCGTCCCTGGAGGGCGTCGCCCGCACCGCCGGCGTCGGCATCGGGACGCTCTACCGCCACTTCCCGACCCGCCAGCACCTCCTGGAGGCGCTGCTCGCCGACGCCTACGAGGAGCTCGCCGCGGCGGCCCGCGACCTGATGGTCGCGCCCGCGCCCGGCGAGGCGCTGATGACCTGGCTGCGGACGTTCATGGCGCGGGTGACGGTGTTCCGGGGGCTGGCCGCGTCGGCGGTGGTGTCGCTGCGGGACGGGCGGCCGGAGGGGGCGGCCGCGCGGCGGGCGATGTGCGAGGCGGGCGAGGCGCTGTTCGCCCGCGCGCAGCGGGCCGGGGACGCGCCGGCGGGCGCGGCGTTCGCCGACGTCCTGTGGCTCACCGGCGCGATCGCGGCGGTCACCGAGCGGGAGCCGGAGGCGGCCGGGCGGCTGCTGTCGCTCGCCGCGGCAGGCATGGTGCCCGGCCGCCGCTAGGTCAGCTCGTCTCGGGGTCGGGCAGGATCCGGCGCGGGCCGCGCGGCGACCCGCGCCATTTGCGCCACTCGCGCGGGTAGCCGACCGACACCTCGATGTGCGGGACGCCGCCGGTCCAGATCGTCCGGGGGATGTGCAGGTGCCCGTAGACGACCGACACCGCGCGGAACCGGTCGTGCCACTCGGCGGTGCGCTCGGTGCCGCACCACTGCGCGAACTCCGGGTACCACAGGACGCGGGTGGGCTCGCGGACGAGCGGCCAGTGGTTGACGAGGACGGTCCGGGTCCCCGGCTCCAGGGCGGCCAGGCGCTTCTCGCTGTAGGCGACGCGGGCTTCGCACCAGGCGTCGCGCGTCGGGTGCGGGTCGGGATGCAGGTAGACCTCGTCGGTGCACACGACGCCCGACTCGTGCGCGACCGCGAGGGCCTCTTCCTTGGTGGACGTCCCCTCCGGCCGGAACGTGTAGTCGTAGAGGACGAACAGGGGCGCGACGGTGACGGGCCCGCCCTCGCCGTCCCACACCGGGTACGGGTCCTCGGGGGTCAGGACGCCGAGGCCGCGGCACATGTCGACCAGGCGCCGGTACCGGGCCTCGCCGCGCAGCCGCACCGGGTCGTTCCCGGTCGTCCACAGCTCGTGGTTGCCGGGGACCCAGACCACGGTGGCGAAGTGCTCGCGCAGCGTGCGGAGCGCCCACTCGACGTCGGAGAACCGCTCCGCGACGTCTCCGGCGACGATCAGCCAGTCGTCTCCGGACTCGGGCCGCAGCCCCTCGACGAACGCCCGGTTCTCCGGGAACCCCACGTGCAGGTCGCTGATCGCGTAGACACCGCCCATCCAGAGATCGTAAGCCCGCCGCGGACCCGGCCTCGCCGGGCGGCGCGGCAAGCGGCCCGCGCCCCTGGCCGGGGAGCGGGCCGCTTCTCATGGTCAGTCGTTCTTGCCCCAGTAGTAGACGCCCAGGCTCATCGCGAGGAGGCTCGCCCAGCTGGACACCGCGCGGACGGTGTTCCACGCCGTCCAGCGGCCTGAGTAGTCCGACCAGGTCTTCGCGGCCTCCGCGGCGTCCGCCGGGATCGTCACGCCGTCCAGGTCGTTGTTCATCGGGATGTTCACCGCGAAGCTCGGGAGGAGGGCTCCGGCGAAGTAGACGCCGGCCGCGGCGAAGAACAGGATCGCCGCCGACCTCTGCTCCAGGGTCAGCAGCAGCACGCCCGCCGCGATCGCCAGCACCGGTACCAGCAGGAACATCGCCACGAACAGCGGGTTCTGGATGCGCTGGTTGATGCTCTGCATCGCGTCGATCGCCGATGCCGGCTTCGCCGCGTCCAAGCCGGGCATCACGCCGGTCGAGAAGCCGAAGAACGTCCCGGCCATGCCGGCCGCCATGATGAGGGAGAGCGTCACCGAGACGCCCGCGAACGCAGTTCTCATCGTCGTCCCACTTTCCGGGTCAGAGGTTCCAGACGCCGCTGGCGGCGGCTTCCGCCGCGTACTCGGCGAAGTCGCGCGGGGCTCGGCCGAGCGCCCGCCGGACGCCGTCGGCGGGGCGGGCGTTGCGGCCGTCCAGGACGGTCGTGAACAGGTAGAGGAGGAACCCGGCGACCTCGTCGGGCACGCCGTGCTCCTTGAGGGCGGCCGCGTAGTCGTCCGCGCTCACCGGGACGAAGGCGATCTCCCGCCCGGCCGCGCGGCCGATCTCGGCGACGGCCTCCGCGAAGGTGAGCGCGCGCGGGCCGGTCACCTCGTAGACCTCGCCGGCGTGCCCGTCCCCGGTGAGCGCCGCGACGGCCACGTCCGCGATGTCGCCGGCGTCCGCGAACGGCTCCGGCACGTCGCCCGCCGGGAGCACGACCTCGCCGGCGCGGACGGGGTCGAGCAGGTAGTCCTCGCTGAAGTTCTGCGCGAACCAGGCGGCCCGCACGACCGTCCACTCCGGGCCGGCGCCCTGGACGATCCGCTCGCACTCCCGCGCCTCCGGCTCGCCCCGCCCGGAGAGCAGGACCACGCGCCGCACGCCCGCCCCGGCCGCCTGCGCGGCGAAGGCGGCGACGGCCTCTGCGGCGCCGGGCGCCGCCAGGTCCGGGTAGTAGGACAGGTACACCTTCTCGACGTCCCGCAGGACGGGCGCCCAGGTCGACCGGTCCTGCCAGTCGAAGGCCGGGGACGCCGACCGCGAGCCCATCCGGACCGGGACGTCGAGGGCCTCCAGCCGCTCCACCACGCGGCGGCCGGTCTTGCCGGTCCCGCCGAGGACGAGGGTGAGGCCGTTCTCGGATGCCGTGTTCGTCATGCCTTCGAGTCAACAGCCGGGCGTCTCCAGCGACCATCGTTGAGAAGCTCGCCCCCATACGCGAGCGTCTACGCTTGACCCGTGGACGCTCTCACCGACCTCCTCGACGGGCCGCGCGCCCGGGGGGCGTTCATGCTCCGCTCGACCCTCGCCCCGCCCTGGTCGATCCGCATCCAGGACGAGGCGCCGCTGACGCTGCTCTCCATGGTCCGGGACGACGCCTGGCTCGTCCCCGACGACGGGGAGCCGCAGCGCGTCGGCCCCGGCGACATGGTCATCTTCCGCGGGCCCGACCCCTACACCGTCAGCGACGATCCCGCGACCGAGCCGCAGATCGTCATCCATCCCGGGCAGCGCTGCACCACCCCCGACGGGACGAGCCTGTCGGAGGCGATGGACCTCGGCGTCCGCGCCTGGGGCAACGACCCGGCCGGCACGACCGTCATGCTGATCGGCACCTACCAGATGCGCGGCGCCGTGACCCAGCGGCTGCTGTCCGCGCTGCCGCCGATCGCGGTCGTCCGCGGCGACACGTGGAAGTCGCCGCTCGTCGACGTGCTGGGCGAGGAGATCGGCAAGGACGAGCCCGGCCAGGACGTCGTCCTCGACCGGCTCCTCGACCTGCTGCTCATCGCGACCCTGCGCGCCTGGTTCTCCCGCCCGGACGCCGAGGCGCCCGGCTGGTACCGCGCCCACGGCGACCCCGTCGCCGGCCCCGCGCTGCGGCTCCTGCACGCCGACCTCTCGCACCCGTGGACGGTCGCCGACCTGGCCGCGGAGGTCGGGGTGTCCCGGGCCGCGCTCGCGCAGCGGTTCACCAGGCTGATCGGCGAGCCGCCCATGGCGTACCTGACCGGCGCCCGCCTCGCGCAGGCCGCCGACCTGCTGCGAGAGAGCGACGCGACGCTCGACGCCATCGCCCGCCAGGTCGGCTACGGAACCGCGTTCGCGCTGAGCACCGCGTTCAAGCGCGAGCACGGCGTGAGCCCGCAGGAGTACCGCGCCGGCTCCCGCTAGGCCGGCCTCCGCGGCGCGGCCCGGCGGCCCGCCATCTGCTGCTTGCGCAGGGTGGGCTCGGCGCGGACGGGCGAGTCGTCCGCCGCGTCCGGGATGAACGGGACGATGAACGCGTACTCCGCCAGCACCGCCTCGGACACCTCCCCCGACTCGCCGAACGCGGCGATCTCGCCCCAGCACGGCGAGCCGAGCGAGCCGCTGCGGTGCCGCACCGACAGCCCCGCGCACAGGTTCGCGAACCGCAGCCGCTCGGCGAGCGGGAGCCCGGCGAGCGTGGCGAACACGAACCCGGCGGCGAACACGTCGCCCGCGCCGGTCGGGTCGAGCGCCTCCACCGGCAGCGCCCCGACCTCGGCCCGCTCCCCCGTCTCCCCGTCGATCGCGATGGCGCCGTCGCCGCCCCGCTTGACCACGACCACCGGCACCCGCTCGGCGAGCGCCTCGGCCGCGTCCGCCGGGGCGTCCGTCCGGGTGTAGGCCATCGCCTCGGCCGCGTTCGGCAGGAACACGTCCACGTGCGCGAGCCGGTCGAGGACCTCGGCCGGCCAGGCGCCGGTATGGTCCCAGCCGAGGTCGCCGAACACCAGCGCGCCCCCCGCGCGCATCTCCGCCGCCCACGGCGGCACCGGGCGGCCGACGTCGACGAAGCACGCCCGCGCGTCCGGCGGGGGCGCGCCCAGGTCGTCCGGCGAGGACGGGACGGGCTTGGCGAACGTCACCATGCTGCGGTCGGAGTCGTAGGCCATCGACACGGTGACGGGCGTCGACCAGCCGCGCACCCGCCGCGACAGCCCGAGGTCGACGCCCTCCTGCTCGGCGAGGGTGCTCCACAGGTAGGCGCCGAACATGTCGTCGCCGAACGGCGCCGCCAGCCCGACCCGCAGCCCGAGCCGGCTCATCGCGACCGCGATGTTGGCGACGCCGCCGGGCGCCGAGCCGAGCCCGTCGGTGACGATCTCGGTGCCGGGCGGCGGCAGGCTCGGCAGCCCGGTGAAGATCATGTCCATGAACACCTGGCCGGACAGGAACACGTCCAGCACCCGGCCGCCCCCGCCGGCGCGCAGCCGCTCCCCCGCCTGCTCCCGCTCCGCGCAGGGGTCGGCGAGGGACGGCTCGGGCGCCCGTCCCGTCGCGGTCTGCTGTGTCACGAGGCCCCCCGTGGCGCGGCGTGGGCGAGATCATCCGGACCTTAGCCCCCGCCTCGGACGTTCTTACATTGGAACGTACAACCGGATGCCGTCCACCTGCGCAGATCCCTCGCAGAAGTTCATGAGCGGATCGCCGGTCATGAACCGGTCCGGGTGGGCGGACCCGCCGGGCCGGGCGCCGCGGCCGGCCAGGGCGCCGCCCGGCCCCTCCCACGTCCAGCCGGCGCCGAACGCGCCATCGCCAGGGCGCCGCGTGCGCGATGCCCCATCGCGCGGCCGCGGGCCGGGCCGCCGGACGGCCGCCGCGGCGAACATCGCAAAGTGGTATTGACCAGTCGCATGAACGGGACATACCGTGTGCAACCACAGGAACAGCGTCCACGGAGGTGAACCGCGTGCCATCCGCCGGTGAGGCCCGGTCCGGGAGCACGAAACGGCAGGCGGTGCGCCGCGAGCTGCTCGCGATGATGGACGGCCTGGACGTGGGGGACGCCCTGCCGTCCGAGCGCCGGCTCGCCGAGGAGCTCGGCGTCTCCCGGCCCACGCTGCGGCAGGTCGTCGACGGCCTCGCGGCCGAGGGGCTGCTGGAGCGGCGGCACGGCAGCGGCACCTACGTGGCCGAACCCCGGATCGCGGTGTCGCTGACGATGACGTCGTTCACCGAGGACATGATCAGGCGGGGCATGAAGCCGGGCGGCCGGGTCCTGTCGTTCCGCACCGAGACCGCGGGGGCGCGGATCGGCAGGCGGCTCGCCCTCCCGCCCGAGGAAGAGGTATTTACCATTCGGCGGCTCCGGCTGGCCGACGAGGCGACCATGGCCATCGAGACCCTGTACCTGCCCCGGGCGCTGCTGCCGGACCTGCGGCGGCACGACCTGGAGGGGCAGTCGTTCTACGACCTGCTGCGCGGCCGCGGCATCGTGATCGCCTCGGGCACCGAGACGATCGAGCCGACCGTCACCACCGCCGAGGAGGCCGCCGAGCTGGGCGTGCCGGTGCACATGCCGGCGTTCCTCTTCGAGCGCATCACCAAGGACCCGGACGGACGGCCCCTCGAATACGTCCGATCCGTCTACCGGGGCGACCGCTACCGGCTGGAACTCGACCTCCGGCCGCCGACCCACTGACCGTCCCCCACCCCGGGAAGTGAGGCGACTTCACCATGGACGTCATCAAGGACATCCTCACCTTCCTGGCCGACAACGTGTTCGGCCAGGTCCCCATCCTCATCGGGCTCATCACGCTGATCGGGCTGATCCTGCAGCGCAAGCGGTTCGAGGACGTCTTCGCCGGCGCGCTGCGCGCCACGATCGGCGTCGTCATCCTGTTCATCGGCGTCGAGGTGTTCACCGGCGGGCTGACGAGCTTCCAGACCGTCCTCGCCAGCGCGATGGACACCGCGCCGCCGAAGGCGGACAACACCCTCGCCGACTTCCTCGCCCAGCAGGGCGGCACGATCGCGCTCGTCATCACGGTCGCGTTCCTCGTCCACGTGCTGGTCGTCCGGCTGTTCCCCGCGGCGCGCTACCTGTACCTGACCGGGCACCTGATGTTCTGGATCAGCACGGTGACGGTCGCGTCGCTGGTGACGATCGCGCCGGACGCCGACCAGCTCACGCTGGTGCTGTGCGGGGCCGGGTTCGTCGCCGCGTACTGGACGCTGCAGCCGCTGTGGATGCGGCCGCTGATGCGCCGCGTCATGCCCGACGACCGGTTCGGGTTCGCGCACACCAGCTCGCTCGCCTGCCTGATCGCCGGGTACGCCGCGCGGCCGCTCGGCAGCCGCGAGAAGCACGACACCGAGAAGCTGAAGCTGCCCCGGCAGCTGTCGTTCTTCAAGGACGTCAACGTCAGCACCGCCCTGGTCATCACCGTGATCATGCTGATCGGGGTCGCGCTCGCCGACGGCGGCGTGGTAGCCAAGGCCGCGGCCGAGATGGACGACAAACTGTCCCCGTGGGTGTGGGCGATCCTGGTCGGCCTCCGGTTCGCGGGAGGCATCGCGATCCTGCTGTTCGGCGTGCGCATGTTCCTCGCCGAGATCGTCCCGGCGTTCAAGGGGTTCAGCGACCGGGTGATCCCCGGCACCCGCCCCGCGCTGGACGCGCCGACCGTGTTCCCCGTCGCGCCGACCGCCGTCATGGTCGGCTTCGTGGCCTCCACCGCAGTGTTCCTGGTCTGCCTGGGCGTGTTCGCCGCGGCCGGCTGGTTCACCCTCGCCCCGCCCATGATCATGCTGTTCTTCGTCGGCGGCGCCGCCGCGCTGTTCGGCAACGTGGTGGCGGGCTGGCGCGGCGCCGTCCTCGGCGGCGCGATCACCGGCCTGATCCTCGCGGTGGGGCAGGCCGTCACCTGGGACCTGTACGAGAAGACCGCGCCCGAGCTGGCCACCCTCGCCGACCCCGACTGGTACGCGATCGCGTGGCTGCTGAAGGCCGTGGACCCCGTCGCCGGCGGCCGCGCGGTCTGGCTCGTCCCCGCGGTGGCGCTGGCCGCGATGGTCGCGTCGCTGCTGCTCCTCGGCCGCGCCGAGAAGCGCCGCGCCGCGGCGGAGGAGGAGGACGCGCCCGGCGAGGCCGCGCCCGAGGGTGCGGCGCCCGGTGACGCGGCGCCCGACGACGCGGCGTCGGCGAAGACCTGACCGAACCGACCGAGGGAGAAGAGCCGAGATGGCACTGGACCGGCAACTGGAGATCCTCGCGGTCTGCGGCGTCGGCATGGGCTCCAGCCTGATGCTGAAGATGACCGCCGAGGACGCGCTGCGCTCGCTCGGCGTGGACGCGCGGGTGGAGAACACCGACGTGTCCACGGCGCGCGGGATGTCGCCCGACGTGGTGATCGGCCAGGGCATGCACACCAGCGAGATCGCCGGCCTGGCGCCCGTCGTGATCACGATCAGCGACTTCCTCGACAAGGAGGGCCTCGAAGCGCAGCTCAGGGAGCGGCTGGCCGAGCAGGGCTGGCTCTCATGACGGTCATCGCGGTGAGCGACGGCGTCGCCGCCCGCGACTGGCGGGAGGCCGTGCGGAAGGCGGCCTCCGTGCTGGTCGGCGCGGGCGCGGCCGGCGAGGGCTACCCGGACGCGTGCGTCCGGGTGGTCGAGGAGAACGGCCCGTACATCGTGCTGACCAAGGGGCTGGCGCTGGTGCACGCGCGGCCCGAGGAGGGCGGGCTGGCCGTCGGCGTCGGCGCGGCCAGGCTGGCGGCGCCGGTCGAATTCGGTCATCCTGACAACGACCCCGTCGACCTGCTGCTCGCGTTCTGCACCCCGGAACCGGACGCGCACGTCGGCGTCCTGTCCGGGCTGGCGCGGGCGCTGTCCGGCGGCCTGGCCGGCCGGCTCCGCGCCGCCGCCGGAGAGGACGACATGGCCCGCGCCCTGAAGGAGGCCCTGCCCGATGCCTGACGCCGCCCGGCCGAGCTTCCCCGACCGGGTACGGGCCCTGCTGGACGACCTGGACGCGGCGTCGGGCGAGGCGATCGGCGCCGCCGCCGCGCTCGTCCTCGACTCGGTCCAGGCCGACGGGATCGTGCACGTCGCCGGGGCCGGGCACTCCCTCGCGATGGTGTTCGAGACGTTCTACCGGGCCGGGGGCCTGGCCGCCGTCCGCCCGATCTGGGATCCCCGCGTGGCCCCGATCGGGGACGCGGTGCGCAGCACCCGCATCGAGCGGCGCGACGGGGTCGGGCGCGCGGTGGTGCGGAACGCGGCGCCCGCCCCGCCCGACGTGGCGGTGGTGTTCTCCACCAGCGGCCGCAACCCGTACCCGGTGGAGGTCGCGGCGGAGTGCCGGGCGCGGGGCGTGCCGGTCGTCGCGGTGACGTCGACGCGGGCGTCGGAGGGCGCTGCGGCGCGCACCGAGACGACCCTGGCCGACCACGCCGACATCGTGCTGGACACGCGCGTCCCGCCCGGCGACGTGCTGCATCCGGCGGCGGCGCCGCGCACCGCCGCGGCGTCCACGATCCTCGCCGCGTACGCGTGGTCGCGCGTGCTGGCCGCCCTGGACGACCTGGCGGCCGAGCGCGGCGTGGACCCGCCGCGCTGGACGAGCGCGAACGTCCCCGGCGGCGACGAGATGAACGCCGCGCTGCTCGCCCGCTACCGGCACCGCGTCCCCGAGCTGACCGGCGGCGGCTAGCCGGAACACGCCGTCTTCCTGCGGCGTTTTACACATTGCCTGGATCGCTCCCTATGAGATGATGCGTGGCTACCATCGGACCGAAGGAGCGAGATGACGACACGACCGACCGAGGACGACCTTCTTGCGGTGTTCACGCGCGCGGACCTCGGCGGCGACCAGAAGCTCGACCTGATGGAGTTCACACTCGTGCTGGACGAGCTGGGGCTCGCCTGGACACGCGCCGAGACGCAGGACAGGTTCGAGCAGGCGGACAGCAACCTCGACGGGTTCATCTCCTACGAGGAGTTCCGCGCGATCATGGAGTCCCAGGGCTGGGTCGAGGGGCCGCTGCCGGCCGCCGGCGCCTGACGGACGGAGAAGGCCCGCCGGACGTCTCCGGCGGGCCTTTCGCATGCGCGCCCCGTTCGCGCCCTGTTCGCCCTGTTCGAGCGCCGGGGGTCAGACCCGCCGGCCGCGCAGCTCCCGGTACCGGCGCACCAGCGCGGCGGTGGACGGGTCGGGCGCCTGCGCCGGCGGCTCCTCGGACGTGAGCGCGGGCGCGAGGTCCATCGCCATGACCTTGCCCAGCTCGACGCCCCACTGGTCGAAGGAGTCGATGCCCCAGATCGTCCCCTCGACGAAGACCATGTGCTCGTAGAGGGCGACGAGGGAGCCGAGCGTCTTCGGCGTCAGCTTCGGCGCCAGGATCGTGCTGCTCGGCCGGTTGCCCGGCATGACCTTGTGCGGGACGACCGCGGCGGGCGCGCCCTCGGCGGCGATCTCCTCGGCGGTCTTGCCGAACGCGAGCGCCGACGTCTGCGCGAGCATGTTCGCGGTGAGGAGGTCGTGCATCCCCGCCGGCCCGTCCACGGGAGGGTCCTCGAACGGCTCGGCGAAGCCGATGAAGTCGGCCGGGACGAGCCGGGTGCCCTGGTGCAGCAGCTGGTAGAAGGCGTGCTGGCCGTTGGTGCCGGGCTCGCCCCAGAAGATCTCGCCGGTCTGCGCGACGACGGGCGCCCCGTCGGCCCGCACCGACTTGCCGTTGGACTCCATCGTGAGCTGCTGGAGGTAGGCGGGGAAGCGGGACAGCCGCTGGCTGTAGGGCAGCACGGCCCGGGTCTGCGCGCCGAAGAAGTCGGTGTACCAGACGCCGAGCAGCCCCATGATCACCGGCATGTTCGCCTGGAGCGGGGCGCTGCGGAAGTGCTCGTCGATCTCCCGGAACCCGGCGAGCATCTCGCGGAACGCCTCGCCGCCGATCGCGATCATCAGGGACAGGCCGATGGCGCCGTCGAAGGAGTAGCGGCCGCCGACCCAGTCCCAGAAGCCGAACATGTTGGCGGTGTCGATGCCGAAGTCCGCGACGCGCTCGGCGTTGGTGGAGACGGCGACGAAGTGCCGCGAGACCGCCTTGTCGTCGCCGAGCCGCTCGGTGAGCCACCGCCGCGCGACCTTGGCGTTGGTGAGGGTCTCCAGCGTGCCGAACGTCTTGGAGCTGATCACGAACAGGGTCTGCTCGGGGTCGAGGCCGGCGAGCTTGCCGACGATGTCGGCGGGGTCGATGTTGGAGACGAACCGGCAGGCGATCCCGGCGTCGGCGTAGTCGTGGAGGGCCTCGTAGGCCATGGCGGGGCCGAGGTCGGAGCCGCCGATGCCGATGTTGACGACGGTCGTGATCCGCTTGCCGGTGAAGCCCGTCCACTCCCCCGAGCGGACGCGTCCGGCGAAGTCGGACATCTTGTCCAGGACGGCGTGCACGTCGGCGGCGACGTCCTGCCCGTCGACGGTGAGGGCCTCGCCGGGCGGGAGCCGCAGCGCGGTGTGCAGGACGGCGCGGTCCTCGCTGACGTTGATGTGCTCCCCGGTGAACATCGCCTCGATCCGGGCGCGCAGCCCGGCCCGCTCGGCGAGGGCCGCGAGGAGCTCCATGGTCTCGCCCGTGGCGCGGTGCTTGGAGTAGTCCAGGTGGAGGTCCCCCGCGGTCACCGTCATGCGGTCGACGCGCCCCGGATCGTCCGCGAACAGGTCGCGCAGGTGCCGCCCGGCGAGCGCGGCGTGGTGCTCGGCCAGCGCGGACCATTCGGGCGACTCGGTGATATCAGCCATTGCCTCTCTCATCTCCTCGCGGGCGGGCGCCGAAGTCCCCCGGGCGCCCTCCCCACGGCGATCATAGGTCGACCGCGCGTGACCGTATCAGGGCCGTCCCCGGCCGCGCAGGCGACCGCCCCGGATCACCGGGACCGTCCCGCCGCCCAGTAGGGTCACCGCTTGCAGGAGGTTCCCGGATGAGTGACGGCATCACGCGGATGTTCGACCTGACCCCGCTCGGCGAGGACTCGTTCCTGGCGGCCTCGCCGTCGGTGGGGCGGCCGAGGCTGTTCGGCGGGCAGGTCGCCGGGCAGAGCCTGCGCGCCGCGTGCCTGACCGCCGGCGGGCGCCCGCCGCACTCCCTGCACGCCTATTTCATCCGCCCGGGGACGCCGGACGAGCCGCTGACGTTCGACGTGGCCCGCACCCGCGACGGCCGCTCGTTCTCGACCCGGCACGTCACCGCGAGCCAGGGCGGCAAGCCGATCCTGGAGCTGATCGCCTCGTTCCACGACCCGGAGGACGGCTTCGACTGGCAGGCCGCCCCGCCCCCGGACGTCCCGGGCCCCGAGGGGCTGAGCGCGCCCGCGCTCCCCTCGTTCTTCAAGCATCCGATCGGGTTCGACATCCGGCTGGTGAACACGCCCGCCGAGGACGAGTTCCCGATGCCGCACCCGTTCTGGATCCGCGCGTCGGCGCCGATCGGCGATGACCCGGCCCTGCACGCGTGCCTGGTCGCCTACCTGTCCGACATGGCGGTGGTCAGCAGCGCCCGCGCCCCGGGATCGCCGAAGCACCTGGTCACGGCCGTCACCCTGGACCACGCCATGTGGTTCCACCGCCCGCCGCGCGTCGACCAGTGGCTGCTGTACTCGGTCGCCCCGGTCACCAACCACGGCGCCCGCGGCCTGGCCCGCGGAACGCTCCACACGGCGGACGGCACCCTCCTGGCCTCGGTGGCCCAGGAGGCCCTCCTACGCCCCGCCCCCTGACCGGGCCCGGACGACCCGGCACCGTCGAATTGCCCGCAGCCGACACCGATGTCCGTTTCCCGGCCGTCTTTGAGGACCGTCGTCGGGCGGAACCGAGCGGCGGGTGCCGGAAGGCGATGCTGGTGCGGCAGGTGAGCCGGATGCCTCTGATGGCGAAGTCGTGCCAGGTGAGCACGAGCGCGGCGACCTGCGGCGCGCCGTAGCGGAGTCTCGTCGGCGGAGCCGGCCTCACAGTGGACGTCCGCACCCTGCGGAGCGTCCCCGATTCCCGCGCCCCATTTCAGTCGTCCATTACCCGTGAAACGGATACCGAAGTGCACGGTTGGGGACTGCCTGGGCGGCCATCGACATCTAGCATCGAGTCAACCTGCCTGTAAGACGAGGCACGCTCCGCTTAACCCTCGCACTCTAGAAGAAGGGGCCGGCATGTCTGACAGACTGAATGATTTGCTGAATCACGCGACCCCTTTCGCCCCGAGCGATCCAGAGGATGCGGCCGGCCGCCTGCGAAGTTCGCCGCCCGGCACGGGAGAAAGTCCCGGAGCGCCACCGCAGGCGGATAACGGCCGTCGAGCCGTTCCCGACTCCCAGCGGACGTCCTCTCTCGTGTTCGTCCCCACGTCGGCACCGCATTCGGGGACGACGGAACGAACCGGGGCGGCCTACGAGCTGCGGGAACTGAACGAGGGAACGGCGGGACTCGCCGTCTACACATCACCTGACAAGCTCCTCCAGGTGCTGGGCGCGGAGCAGAACTACGTGGAGGTCGAGATCATCGAACTTCTCCGGCAGGTGGCCGGAAGGGTTCCCGTCGTGGTCGACCCGGCCTTGAGATCGGCCATCGGCTAGCGCCATCACGCGAACAGGGGGATGAGATGGGCGGATACCAAGCCGACATCGACGCGATCATCTATGCCGGCCACGGCTTCAAGAAAGTGGCCGAAGAATATAAGAGCTACGTAACGTCCGGGAGCCTGGCGAAGCCCCCGACGGGCGACCCGCACACGGACGAGACGCTCGGCACCGTCCTGGACATGATCTACCTGGTGCACGGGGCCCTCGCGGACGCCGTATGGCAGCACGGGGAGAAACTCCAGCTGGTGGCCGAGAACTACCAGGCGGCCGATGACGAGTCGATCGCCTCCATCATGCAGGCCGCGGTGACCGCCTCCACCCTGCGGACGGACCTGCCCAACTTCAGCGCACTCACCGGACCGAAAGGCTGAGGACCACCGTGGCACCGGACCCGGACCCGGACGCACCGGCCATTCACGCGTTCACTCCCGCCGAGATGCCGGATGTGCGCCCTTACCTTCCCCCCACATGGGGGCACTACGTGCACGGCGACTTCTACGGCCTGCAGAACCTGGCGACCTCGCTCTACGATCTGGCGCTGAAGGGGAACCCGCTCGTCGATCAGTTGCGCGGCACGGTCAACAAACTGCTGGACAGGTAGGACGGGGTGCAGTGGAGCGGCCGGAGCGCCGGGGCCTTCAGAGCCAGTTACGGCCAGGATTCGTCCATGCTCTCCGCACTGGACAAGATAGTGGCCGCCACCGCCGGCATCGTCGATCATCTCGCGGAGAAGCTCGCCACCCTTGAGCACGCGATCGAGCAGGAGGTGAGCGAAGGCCTGGAGAAGGGCTACTTCCTGCGGGGGCACGATTGGGAGAAGACGGGCGCGCCCCGCCCCAATCTCGATTATCCCGGATCGAACACCCTGATGAGCCAATACGTCCATCGAGGCGCTCAGTACATAAAGCAGGCCCAGGAGGCCCGCGAGATAGCCGCCCAAGAGCTGGCGAAGATCGGTGAAGTGCTCCTGGAAATGCTCAACTACTACCGCGGCAAGTCCAAGGTGGGGCAGCTGGATCCCGGCGGGCTCCTGCGGCAGGGGCAGGTCCAGTGGTACTCCCCGCGGATCGACGAACTGAGCAAGCAGCTGAAATCGGAGAAAGAGCACCTTGAGGGCCTGAACCTGGATGCCAAGACCGTCGGAGCGGACATGCAGAAGATCGGCGGAGGGGCGCAGACCGTCGGCGATCTGATGGGGCTCATCGGGCCGCTGAAGCCGGCCGGTGAGACCGTGAACACGGTCGGCGGCGTCGTGTCCCAGCTCGGTGAGGTCACCGAGCATTTCGGCAAGTGAGGTGCCGGCCATGACGGCGCCGCATCCGAACGGCGTGAGGCGCGGCGGGGCAAGGGCCGTGATAGGGCTCCTCTGCATCGTGGGCGCGGGCGCGTGCGGCCCGCTCTCGGACGCGACGGGCGACGGCCGCGACTCCGCGGCGCCCGCTCCGGGCACGCCGTCCGCGGTCGAAACGAACGCGGAGGGCCTTGTCACCGGACTTCCCGAGATCGACCGCGCCGTCTCCGGCGCGCTCCCCGCCGATCTCGCCGGGAGCAAGCTCTGGAGCGACCCGTTCAACAACCGGACGAGAGAGGAGCACTTCTCCTGGACGGTGCTCGGCGCCCGGCGCAATCGCGTCCTCACCCTCCAGGTGACGCTGAAGGCCGGCATCGCGGAGGCGAAGAAGAAGGCCTCGTACGTGCGGAAAGAGCTGGCGGACGACCGGACGCGCGAGGGGCGGCAGGTCGTGGAGACCGGGCCGGTCGAGAAGGTGGCCAACATCGCGGACGAATGCCTGGGATTCCGGATATCACGCAAGAACGCCGTGAGCGGGGTGATCGGAGACCCCCGGCAGGACTACTCGATGAGCGGCCGCTACCTGTACTGCCGCGTCCAGAACGTCAACATGGTGATCGACTGGGAAGGGCAGGACTACTCCCGTCCTTGGGCGGTGACCACCGGAACCGGGCTGGACCAGGCCACCGCTAACCGCGACGCCCAGCGGATCGCCCGAGCCGTCGTCGCCTCGTTGCGCTGACTCCCGCACTCGGCCGCTCGCCGCGGTTCATCGTGTTCCGCCGGGTCGGGTCCCGGTGGCCGTGTCGCGGGGGATCTCGGGCGCGGCCGGGGCTAGGCTCGCCGTCGGCCGTCTCAGTGTGGATCACGATCGGGGTGGGGCCGGGTGAGCGAGCGGGCGTTCTGGGTGGGCACGTACACCGGCGAGGCCGGGGACGGCGCCGGGATCTACCGGGTGCTGCGGGGCGCCGGCGGGGCGCTGGAGCCGCCGGAGCTCGCGGCCGAGGCGGTCTGCCCGTCCTACCTGGCGGTGCACGGGGGCGCCCTGTACGCGGTGCGCGAGGAGGACGCGGGCGGCGTCACCGCCTACGCGGCCGAGGGCGGGCGGCTGCGGGAGATCGGGCGGCGGGAGGCCGGTGCGCTGCCGTGCCACCTGTCCGTTGCGCCGGACGGGAGCCACCTGGTCGCCGCCGACTACGGGTCGGGGACGGTCCGGGCCTACCCGCTGGCGGCCGGAGGCGGGTTCGCCGGGGACGCCGGCGTGGCCGAGGGGCACGGCAGCGGGCCGCGCGCCGACCGGCAGGAGGGCCCGCACGCCCACATGGCGGTGCACGCCCCCGACGGGACCGTGCTCACCACCGACCTCGGCGCCGACCTCGTCCGGTCGTTCCGCGTCGAGGGCGGCGCGCTGCGGCTCGCCGGGGAGACGCCGCTGCCGGCCGGGTACGGGCCGCGGCACCTGGCGGTCCATCCGAGCGGGCACGTGTACGTGCTGACCGAGCTGGCCGCGGCGGTGCTCGTGCTGCGGCCGCTGGGCGGGTACGCGGCCCTGGAGGTCGCGGCCGAGTCGCCGGCGACGGCCGGTCCGGGCACGGGCCAGGGCGCGGCGATCAAGCTCGGGGACGGCGGCCGGTTCGTGTACACCTCCATGCGCGGCGCGGACGTGGTGACGGCGCACCGGGTGCTGGACGGGGGCGCGGCGCTCGCGCCGGTCGCGGACGTCCCGTCCGGCGGGCACTGGCCCCGCGACCTGCACGCGGACGCCGAGTGGATGCACGTGGCGAACGAGCGCGAAGGCACGATCACGACCTTCCGGATCGGCGGCGACGGCGTCCCGGTGCCGGCCGGAACGCCCCTCGCCGTGCCGTCGCCGGTGTGCGTGGTCCCCGCCTGACGGGCGTTTCCTGGGAGGCCACCCGGGCACGTGCCGGTCAACGGACCGGACTATCAGGGAGCATCCCGACATGACGACGATCGCGACGACCAACCCCGCGACGGGCGAGGTCGAGAAGACCTTCGACGCCCACACCGACGAGGAGGTCGACCGCCGCATCGCGCTGGCGGCTGAGACGTTCGCCTCATACCGGCACACGCCCTTGGAGCGGCGCGCGGAGTGGATGAACGCGGCGGCGGACATCCTCGACCGGGAGGCCGAGCAGATCGGCGCGATGCTGACGACGGAGATGGGCAAGACGCTGAAGGCCGCCGGGGCGGAGGCGCAGAAGTGCGCGAAGGCGTGCCGGTACTACGCCGGGCACGCGGCCGAGTTCCTCGCCGACCGGCGGCCCGCCGGGGCGGCAGACGTGGGGGCGTCCGACGCCTACGTCCGCTACGAGCCGCTCGGGCCGGTGCTGGCGGTCATGCCGTGGAACTTCCCGCTCTGGCAGGTGATCAGGTTCGCGGCGCCGGGGCTGATGGCGGGGAACACGGGGCTGCTGAAGCACTCCTCGAACGTCCCGCAGACGGCGCTGTTCCTGGAGGACCTGTTCCGCCGCGCCGGGTTCCCCGAGGGCGCGTTCCAGACGCTGCTGATCGGTTCGGCGAAGGTCGAGCGGGTGCTGCGCGACCCGCGCGTGAAGGCCGCGACGCTGACCGGGAGCGAGCCCGCCGGGCGGTCGGTCGCGGCGATCGCCGGGGACGAGATCAAGCCGAGCGTGCTGGAGCTCGGCGGCAGCGACCCGTTCGTGGTGATGCCGTCCGCCGACATCGAGGCGGCGGCGCGCACGGCGGCGGAGTCGCGGTGCCTCAACAACGGGCAGAGCTGCATCTCGGCGAAGCGGTTCATCTCCGACATCGGCTGCGCCGACGAGTTCGAGCGGCTCTTCGTGGAGAACATGCGCGCGCAGAAGGTCGGCGACCCGATGGACGACGCCACCGACGTCGGCCCCCTCGTCAGCGAGGAGGGCCGCGCCGAGGTCGAGGCGCTGGTCGCGGACGCCGTGGAGAAGGGCGCGACGGTGCTGTGCGGCGGGGAGCGCCCGGCCGGGCCGGGCTGGTTCTACCCGCCGACCGTGGTCTCCGGGGTGACGCCCGGGATGCGCATGTACCACGAGGAGGTCTTCGGGCCGGTCGCGTCGCTGTTCCGGGTGCGCGGGGTGTCGGAGGCGGTGGAGCTCGCGAACGCGACGGGCTTCGGGCTGGGCTCGAACGCCTGGACGCGGGACGCCGCCGAGCGGGACCGGTTCGTCCGGGAGCTGGACGCCGGGCAGGTGTTCATCAACGGCAAGACGACCTCCTACCCGGAGCTGCCGTTCGGCGGGGTGAAGCGCTCCGGCTACGGGCGGGAGCTGTCGGCGGACGGCCTGCGCGCGTTCTGCAACGCCAAGACCGTGTGGGTCGGCTGACCCGGCTCACAGCTCCACGCGCCGGCCGACGCCGGCCTCGCGGGCGCGCTCCACGATGACGGACGCGGCGGCGGTGTCCTGCACGCCGATCCCGACGCTGTTGTAGAAGACGATGCCGCCCGGGTCCTCCCGGCCGGCGGCGAGGCCCGCGACGACCGGACCGAGCGGCCGGACGTCCGCGGGGCTCAGGTGCCCGGCGCGGACGGCGGCCACGACGGGGCCGGCGTGGTCGAGGGCGGTGGGCACGTCGTCCACGACGATGGCGGCGGCGCGGGTGAGGACCTCGTCGTCCACCTCCGCGCGGTCCGGCGCGAACGAGCCGACGCTCAGCACCGTGCACCCGGGGCCGAGCCACGCGCCGAGGACGACCGGTTCGGCGCTGGTGGTGGCGGTGACGACGATCTGCGCGCCCTCGACCGCCGCGCGGGCGGACGCCGCCCGCTCGACCGGCGTCCCCAGCTCGGCCGACAGCTCGGCGGCGGCGGTGCAGGTGTCGGGGTGGCGGCAGGCGACGGCGGCCCGCTCGATCGGGCGGACCGCGGCCATCGCCCGGACGTGCGCGCGGCCCTGCACGCCGCAGCCGACCACCGCCAGGCGGGACGCGTCCGGGACCGCGAGGTGGTCGGCGGCCACCGCGCTCGCCGCCGCGGTGCGCAGCGTCGTGACGGCCTCCCCCTCGATGATCGCGACGGGCCGCCCGTCCACCGGGTCCTGGACGGTCACGAGCGCGGCGACGGTCGGCAGCCCGCGCGCCGCGTTGCCCGGGTTGACGCTGCCGAACTTGGCGACCGCGCCGGTGCCGGGCAGCCGGGAGACGTAGCAGAACGCGACGTCGCCGTCCGGGCCGTCCAGCAGCAGCCGGGGCGCGAGCCGCGCCTCCTTGCGGCCGAGCGCGCCGAACGCGGCCCGCTGCGAGGCGATCGCCGCCGGGAGGTCGAACACTGCGCGCACGTCGGCCGCGGACAGCAGCAGGACATCGGCCATGGGGTGATCCTCGCGAGGACGCGGCGGCGCTGTCGAGGGCGGAAGGGCAAGCGGTTCTTACCGATCACTACATGAGATCGCATGCTCGGCCGCCTCGACGGCCGTCCCGGGACGTTCCACGCTGACATCATCCGGCCCGCGAGCGACGGAGATGCGCCGATGACCTCGCCGATGAACCAGCCGGCACCGCGGGACCGCGGCCGCCGGTTCCGCCTCCTCACCGCGACCGGCGCGGGGCTGCTGCTCGTGCCGCTCGCCGCGGCCTGCGGCTCGGACGGCGCGGGCGGGTCCGGCCCCATCAAGATCGGCGTCCCGGCGCCGCTGAGCGGGGACTCGGCCTCGGCCGGGCAGGACATCCTCGCCGCCGCGAAGGTCGCCGCCGCCGAGATCAACCGGGCGGGCGGCGTGGACGGCCGCCAGATCGAGATCGTGCAGGCCGACGACCAGTGCAGCGCCCAGCAGGGCGCGCAGGCGGCGCAGAAGCTGCTGAACAGCGGGGTCGTCGCCGTCGCGGGCGGGTACTGCTCGGGCGCCGCGGTGCCGGCCATCCCGATCTACGGGCGGCGGAACGTCCCATTCGTGATGGACGCGTCGACGAACCCGTCCCTCACCGACACCGGGAAGGGCAAGGTGTTCCGCACCTGCGGGCGCGACGACAACCAGGGCGTGGTCGCCGCGAAGTTCATGACGGGCGAGCTGCGCGCCAAGCGGATCGCGCTGCTGCACGACAACACCACCTACGCCAAGGGCCTCGCGGACGCGACGGCCGACTCGCTGAAGCAGGTCGGCGGGCAGGTCGTCTACGAGGACGCGCTGCAGCCCGGCCAGTCCGACTACAGCCCCGTCCTGACGAAGATCGCCTCGACGCGGCCGGACGTGCTGTACTTCACCGGCTACTTCGCCGAGGCGGGCCTGCTGATGAAGCAGCGCAGGCAGCTCGGGCTGAAGTTCACGCTGATGGGCGGGGACGCGACGACCGACTCGACCGTCCTGAAGACCGCCGGCCCGGCCGCCGACGGCTACATCGCGACGACCGCGCCGCTCGCCAAGGACCTGCCCGCGGCGGGGAAGTTCGTGTCGGCCTACAAGTCGGCGAACGGCGCCGACCCCGGCCCGTTCTCGGTGTACGAGTACGACGCGGTGAAGGTCGTCGCGAAGGCCATCGACGACGCCGGCTCCACGAAGGGGCCGGACATCACCGAGGCCCTGCACAAGATCGCGAACTTCCCCGGCATCACCGGGCCGATCACGTTCGACGAGAAGGGCGACCGGACCGACCCGCTCTACATCACCGTCCGCGTCCGGGACGGGGCGTTCACCGCCTACAAGAAGCTCGACAAGAGCGGCGCCACCTGGGTGGACGCCAAGACGTCGTGACATGACCGAGTTCGTCCAGTACCTGGTGAACGGCCTGACGATCGGGGCGTTCCTGTCGCTGATCGCGCTCGGCTACTCGATGATCTACGGGGTGGTCCGGCTGATCAACTTCGCGCACGGCGACGTGTTCATGATCGGGGCGTTCGCCGGGTTCGGGACGCTGACCGCGCTCGGCGCGACCGGCGGGATGGCGCTGCCCGCGATCGTCGCGGCCGTGCTGGTCGGCGCGCTCACCACCGGCGCCGTCGGCACCGGGATCGCGAAGGCCGCCTACGTCCCGCTGCTGTCGTCGCCGCGCCTGGCGCTGCTGATCTCGGCGATCGGGGTGTCGCTGGCGCTGGAGGAGGGCGTGAAGGTCCTCACCCACGCCCGGTTCAAGTCGTACCCGAACGCGCTGGACGGCGGCCGCATCTTCAGCGGCGCCGTCCACGTCACCTGGGGCCAGCTCGCCCTCGTCGTGCTGTCGGTGGTGCTGATGGCGGCGCTCTGGCTGTTCGTCACCCGGACCATGACCGGGACGGCGATGCGCGCCCTCGCGATGGACCGCGACGCCGCCCGGCTGCAGGGCATCAACGTGGAGCGGCTCATCCTGGTCACGTTCTTCATCGGCTCGCTGCTGGCGGGCGCCGCCGGGGTCATGTACGGGCTCTACTACGTGCAGATCAGCTTCGGGATGGGGTTCCTCATCGGGCTGCGCGCGTTCACCGCCGCCGTGCTCGGCGGCATCGGGAACCTGCCGGGGACGATGGTCGCGGGCGTCGCGATCGGGCTGGTCCAGTCGTTCTCCGCCGGGTACGTCTCGTCCCGCTGGACGGACGTGATCATCTTCGGGCTGCTCATCGCGGTGCTGGCGCTGCGGCCGACCGGCCTGTTCGGCGAGCGCGTCGTGGAGCGCGCATGAGGCGGCCGGCGGGCGCGGAGGCGGCCGTCCGGTACGGGGGCTGGCCGCTGCTGGTGGCGCTGGCGCTCGCCGCCGGGCAGGGCCTCGACGACTACGCGCTGACGGTCGCCGGGACGATCCTGGTCTACGCGATCCTCGGGCTCGGCATCAACATCGTCGTCGGCTACGCCGGGCTCCTGGACCTCGGCTTCGCGGCGTTCTTCGCGATCGGCGCCTACACGTCCGGGCTGCTGATGCTCAAGCTCGGCTGGGGCTTCTGGCCGACCCTGCCCGCCTCGATCGCGGCCGCCGCCGTCGCCGGGGCGGTGATCGGGTACCCGACGCTGCGGCTGCGCAGCGACTACCTCGCCATCGTCACGCTCGGCTTCGGGGAGATCATCCGGATCACGGTGGTGAACCTGGAGGTCACCGGCGGGCCGAACGGGCTGACCGGGATCCCGCCGGTGTCGGTCGGCGGCCGGCAGATCGTCCTGCCGCAGGACTTCTTCTACCTCGCGCTCGCGTTCTTCGTCGCGGTGCTGGCCGCGACGGCGCTGCTGGCCCGGTCGCGCCTCGCCTACGCGTGGCGCGCGATCCGGGCCGACGACACGGCGGCGGAGGCGGTCGGCGTCCCCGCCCGGCGGGTGAAGCTGCTCGCGTACGTGCTCGGCGCCATGGTCGGCGCGGTCGCCGGGCCGCTGAACGCGGCCCAGCTCGGCACCGTGGACCCGTCCAGCTTCACCTTCCTGACCTCGCTGATGATCCTGCTCGTGGTGATCATCGGCGGGATGGGGTCGCGGCCGGGCGTCATGATCGGCGCGGTCGTGATCGTGGCGCTGCCGGAGGTGCTGCGGACCGTCCAGGAGTACCGGGGGCTGTTCTTCGCGCTGCTGCTCATCCTCATCGTGATCCTCCGCCCGCAGGGGGTGTGGCCGTACCGGCCGCGCCGCCTGCGCCTTCCCGACGCGGCGGGGCCGGCCCCGGAGCCGCCGTCCGCGCCGGGGACGCTCCTGGAGGTGGAGGGCCTGTCCCGGAGGTTCGGCGGCGTCACCGCCGTGGACGGGCTCTCCCTCCGCGCGGACGCCGGGCAGGTGGTGAGCGTGATCGGCCCGAACGGCGCGGGCAAGACGACCGCGTTCAACTGCATCACCGGGATGATCCCGCCGTCCGCCGGGACCGTCGTCCTCGCGGGGCGGAGCGTGCGGGGGCTGTCCCCGCACCGGGTGGCCGCCGCCGGGCTCGCCCGGACGTTCCAGAGCATCCGGCTGTTCGACGGGATGACGGTCGCGGAGAACGTGCTGATCGGCCGGTTCGCCCGGGACCGGGGGCTGCTGCGCCCGCTGTCGCGCGCCGACCTGGACGCGGTGCGCCGCTGCCTGGACTTCGTCGGCCTGCTCGACGCGGCGGACCGGCCGGCGGGCGGGCTCCCCTACGGCGACCGGCGCCGGCTGGAGATCGCGCGGGCCCTCGCCGCCGAGCCCCGCGTCCTGCTGCTGGACGAGCCGGCGGCGGGCGCGAACCCGACGGAGAAGCAGGCGCTGATGGCGCTGATCGCGCGGATCAGCGCGCTCGGCGCCGCCGTCGTGCTGATCGAGCACGACGTCGCGCTGGTCATGTCGATCTCCGACCGGGTGACCGTCCTGGAGTACGGGCGGACGATCGCCGAGGGGCCGCCCGCCGAGGTCCAGGACGACCCGCGCGTCATCGCCGCCTACCTCGGCGTCCCGGACGACCCGGAGACCGACCTCGTCACGGAGGTGCTGCGGTGACGCTCCTGCGGGTGAGCGGCCTGCACAGCCGGTACGGGTCGGTGGAGGCGCTGTCCGGCGTCTCGTTCGAGGTCGGCGAGGGCGAGATCGTCGCGCTGCTCGGCAGCAACGGCGCCGGCAAGACGACCGCGCTGCGCACGGTCACCGGCCTGCACCGCGCCCGGTCGGGGCGCGTCGAGTTCGCCGGCCGCGACATCACCCGGCTCGGCGCGCACCGGGTCGTCGCCGCCGGGCTCGGGCACGTCCCGGAGGGGCGGCGGGTGTTCCCGGCGCTGAACGTCGCGGAGAACCTGCTGCTCGGCGGCTACCTGCGGCGCCGCGACCGGGCGGCGGTCGCGGCCCGCCGCGAGGAGGTCTACACGATGTTCCCCCGGCTCGGCGAGCGGCGCGGGCAGCTCGCGGGCCTGCTGTCGGGCGGCGAGCAGCAGATGCTCGCGATCGGCCGGGCGCTGATGCTGCGGCCCCGGCTGCTCGCGCTGGACGAGCCGACGATGGGGCTCGCGCCGCGGACGGCGCAGCAGGTGCTGGGGGTCGTCCGGGAGATCAGGGACCAGGGCACGACGATCCTGATCGTGGAGCAGAACGCGCACCAGACGCTGCGCCTCGCCGACCGCGCCTACGTCCTGGAGACCGGCCGGATCGTCCTGGAGGGCCCGGCCGCCGAGCTCGCCCGGGACGACCGCGTGAAGGCCGCCTACCTCGGCGGCGACCCGGTCATAGAAGGGACTTGACGAGCTTCTCGGCCGCGTCCTCGATCGCCTTCTCGGAGAGGAGGACGTGGCCGGCGGCGTCGCCGAGCGGGATGAAGCTGTCCTCGCTCGCGACCCTGGCCGCGCGCCCCCGGAACCCCGCGTCGGCGAGCGCGGCCAGGACGGCCTCGGAGACGCCGCCGGTGCGGCGCGTCTCGTCCGCGACCAGGACGGCGCCGGTCGCGCGCGCCTCCCGCAGCAGGTCCTCGACGGGCAGCGGGGCCAGCCAGCGCAGGTCGAGCACCCGGCAGCGGACGCCCCGGGCCGCGAGGCGGCGCGCGGCGCGCAGGCTCATGCGCAGGCCGTTGGCGAACGTGACGACGGTCAGGTCGCGGCCGTCCCCGTAGGTGCGGGCCCGGCCGAGCGGCACCGTTCCCCCGGCCGGGGCCAGCCAGCCGCCGTCGCCGTCCTCGTGCAGGTCGCGGACGTGGTAGAGCGCGATGGGCTCCAGCACCACGCAGACGCGGCCGGCGGCCTGGGCGGCGTCCGCGCAGGCGCGCAGCGTCCCGGCGGCGTCGTCCGGGCGGGACGGCGAGGCGATCACAAGGCCCGGGATGTCGCGGAGCGCTGCCACCGCGTTGTCGTTGTGGAAGTGGCCGCCGAAGCCCTTCTGGTAGGCGTAGCCGGGGATGCGCACGATCATCGGGTTGCGGTAGCGGCCCGAGGAGAAGAACGGCAGCGTCGCCGCCTCGCCCCGGATCTGGTCGGCGGCGTTGTGCAGGTACGCGAGGTACTGGATCTCCGGGACCGGCACCATCCCGGCGAGGCCGAGACCGAGCGCGAGGCCGAGGATCGACTGCTCGTCCAGGATCGTGTCGAACACCCGCGCGGCCCCGGCCCTCCCCAGCAGCCCGCGGGTGACGCCGTACACGCCGCCCTTGCGCGCCACGTCCTCGCCGAACACGACCATGCCGGGCCGCTCGTCGAGCAGTTCCCCGAGCGTCCGGTTGATCGCCTGCGCCACCGTCACCCCCTCTCCCCCTCCCCCGCGGGCGTCTCCCGGGCCGGGGGCGCCCGTCCCGGACGCCGCGGGCGCGGCGCCGGGAGGCGTGTGCGCCGGCCTGGCGCCGGGGGTCTCCGCCGCGGTGCGCCGGAGCGGCGCCATGACCTCGGCGGCGGACGAGAGGCGGGGCGCGTCGGCGACCTCCTCGGCCAGGGCCATGACCTCGGCACGTTTGGCCTCGTAGCGCTCGATGATCTCGGCGGGCGTCGCCACCCGCCGCTCGACGAGGAGGCGGGCGGTCCGCAGCAGGGGGTCGCGGTCGAGGTCGGCGGCCAGCTCGGCGGGCGTCCGGTACGAGGATTCGACGTCGGAGCCGGCGTGGCCCATCAGGCGGACGGTGCGCAGGTGCAGGAACGCGGGGCGGCGCCGCTCGCGGACCCGCGCCGCGGCCCGCGCCGAGACCGCGTAGGCGTCGGCGAGGTCGCAGCCGTCCGCGTGGAAGTAGGCGAGGCCGGGGCGGGAGCCGTAGGCGGCGCGGATCCAGCCGGGCGGGGTGCGGACGCTGATGCCGATGCCGTTGTCCTCGCAGACCAGGAGGAGCGGCATGGGGAGGCCCTGGTAACCGCAGTTGACGGCGGCGTTGATGGCGCCCGCGGCGGTGGAGTGGTTGGCGGAGGCGTCGCCGAAGCTGCACACGGTCACGGCGTCGCGCGGCCACGGCGTCCCGAGGCCCAGGCGTGCGGCGCGCTCGATCGCGAACGCCACGCCGAGCGCGCGCGGCAGGTGCGAGGCGACCGTGGACGTCTGCGGGACGACGTTCAGCCGGTGGCTGCCGAAGACCTTGTGGCGTCCGCCCGCGATGGGCTCCTCCGCGGCGGCGACCAGGCCCAGGAGCACGTCGCGCAGCGGGGTCCGGCCGGGCACCTGCCGTGCGCGCTCCAGGAAGAACGCGCCGGAGCGGTAGTGCAGCAGCGCGGGGTCGCCGGGACGGAGCGCGGCGGCGACGGCGGCGTTGCCCTCGTGCCCGGACGAGCCGATCGTGTAGAAGCCGCGGCCCCGTGCCCGGAGCCACCGCGCGGCGAGGTCGAGGTGCCGGCTGCCGAGCTGGGCGTCGAACAGCTCCAGGAGGCGTTCGCCGCTCAGCGGCCCGGCGGGGGCGGGCGGGCCCGGCGGCGCCAGGGCGGCGGCCGCCTCCAGGAAATGGGCGTCGGCGGGTTCGGCCATGCGTCGAGCATCGGACGCGGGCGGCGCCGGGGCCAAGCTCGGCGAGGCCGCGAACCGGTTGGGACTTGGCCAAGGATCGCTTAACCCCCGTGCGGGCAGAGGCTCAGCCGTGCTTGGGCTGGCGGTAAGGAAGCCGTGCTCTGCCCGGCCTTGGCTCAGGCGCCGCGGTCCGTTCACGCTGGAAGCGTGCTCTCCTCCGTCATCGGCGGCGCCCGGATACCGGCGGGGCCGCGCTCGTACCGTTCCACCGACCCGTCCCGCACGTCCGAGACGGTCGCCGAGGTCTCCCTGGCGGACGCCGGCGGCTTCGCCGATGCCTGCCGGGCCGCGCGCACCGCGCAGGACGCCTGGCGGGACGTGCCGCCGCCCGTCCGCGGGCAGGCCGTGGCCGCGCTCGGCCGGCTGGTCGAGGCGAACAAGGCGGCGCTGGCCCGCGTCGTGACCCGCGAGGTCGGCAAGCCGTACGCCGAGGCGCTCGGCGAGGTCCAGGAGATCGCCGACACCTGCGCGTTCTTCCTCGGCGAGGGGCGGCGGCTGTACGGGCGCACCGTCCCGTCGGAGATGCCGGACAAGCAGCTGTTCACGTTCCGCGACCCGGTCGGCGTCGTCGCCGTCATCACCGCGGGGAACTTCCCGGTCGCCGTGCCGTCCTGGTACATCGTCCCGGCGCTGCTGTGCGGGAACGCGGTGGTGTGGAAGCCGGCGGAGTACGCGGCCGCGTGCGCCGAGGCGTTCTACAAGCTGTTCGCGCACGCCGGGCTGCCGGGCGGCGTCCTCAACGTCGTGTACGCCGACGGAGCAGAGACGTTCCGGGGCCTGGAGCGGGCCCTGGGCGAGGGGCTCGTCGACAAGGTCGGCTTCACCGGCTCCACCGAGGTCGGGTCGCGGATCGGCGAGCTGTGCGGGCGCCACCTCCAGACGCCCTGCCTGGAGCTCGGCGGCAAGAACCCGATGGTCGTCACCGAGGACGCCGACCTGCCGCTGGCCGTCGAGGGCGCGCTGTTCTCCGGCTTCGGGACGGCCGGGCAGCGCTGCACGTCCCTCGGCACCGCGATCGTGCACGAGGCGGTGCACGGGGAGTTCGTGCGGCTGCTGGACGAGGCGGCGCGGGCGGCGGTCGTCGGCGACCCGGCGGGCGACGTGCTGTACGGGCCGATGATCAGCGAGCGGTTCGCCGACGGCTTCGAGAAGGCGCTCGGCTGGATCGGGCCGGGCCACACCGTGCACGGCTCGACCGGGACCGGGCGGATCACCGCGGCGAACCCGCGCGAGGGGTTCACCGGCGACGCCGAGGCCGGGCTGTACTACCACCCGGTGATCGTGGACGGGGTGGCCCCCGGCGACGAGCTGTTCATGAACGAGACGTTCGGCCCGGTCATCGGCGTGGCCCGGTACCGGGCGCTCGACGAGGCGATCGCGCTCGCCAACGCGCCCGGATACGGCCTCTCCGCGTCCATCTACACCACCGACCCGGCGAAGGTGTTCGCGTTCCGGCGGCGGATCTCGGCCGGGATGGTGAGCGTGAACAACTCCACGTCCGGCGCGGAGGCGCACCTGCCGTTCGGCGGCAACGGGCGGTCGGGCAACGGCAGCCGCCAGTCGGGGGTGTGGGTGCTGGACCAGTTCACCCGCTGGCAGTCGATGAACTGGGACTACTCGGGGAGGCTGCAGAAGGCGCAGATGGACGTCCTGGAGATCGAGCCCGACCTCGGCTTCCGGCTCTAGGGGCCCGCCGTGGTGACCGAGGCGGAGGTCGCCATCGTCGGCGGCGGCGTCATGGGCACGAGCATCGCGTTCCACCTCGCGGAGGCCGGCGTGCGGGGCGTGGTCCTCATCGAGCGGGACGAACTGGGGTCCGGCTCGACGTGCAAGGCGGCGGGCGGGGTGCGGGCGCAGTTCTCCGACGAGGTGAACATCCGGCTCGGCGCCCGCAGCCTGGAGGCGTTCGCCCGGTTCGGCGAGCGTCCCGGCCAGGAGATCGACCTGCACCGGGTCGGGTACCTGTTCCTGCTGTCGCGGCCCGAGGACGTCGCGTCGTTCGAGCGGAGTGTCGCGCTGCAGAACGAGCTGGGCGTGCCCAGCCGGATGGTCTCCGCGGCCGAGGCCCGCCGGCTCTCCCCGCTGATCAGCGCGGACGGGCTGCTGGCCGCCGCGTTCTCCCCCGACGACGGGCACTGCACGCCCGAGTCGGTCGTCCTCGGATACGCGACGGGCGCGCGGCGGCACGGCGCGGAGATCGTCACGCACTGCGAGGTCCTCGGCATCGAGGCGGGCGGCGGCGAGATCACGGCGGTCGAGACGTCCGAGGGCCGCGTCGCGACGTCCGCGGTCGTCTGCGCGGCCGGGGCCTGGTCCGCGGCGGTCGGCGCGATGGCGGGCGTCGACCTGCCGGTGCGGCCGCTGCGCCGCCAGATCGTGTTCACCGAGCCGATGCCCGGCCTGCCGCGCCCCGTGCCGATGACGATCGACTTCACCTCCTCGTTCTACTTCCACGCGGAGGGCGAGGGGCTGATGCTCGGCATGTCCGACCCGGAGGAGACGCCGGGATTCTCCCTGGAGATGTCCGACGCGTGGCTGCCCAGGCTCACCGAGGCGATCGCCGCCCGCGCGCCGCGGCTCCTGGACGTCGGGCTGACCGGCGGATGGGCGGGCCTCTACGAGGTCACCCCGGACCACAACGCGCTCATCGGCGAGGACCGGCGCGTGTCCCGGTTCCTGTACGCGACGGGCTTCTCCGGCCACGGGTTCCTGCAGGGGCCGGCCGTCGGCGAGGCGGTCCGCGACCTGTACCTCGGGCGCGAGCCGTCCATCGGCATCGGCCCGCTGCACGCCGCGCGGTTCGCCGGCGACCGCCTCCGCCCGGAGATCAACCGGGTCTGACGCGGCGGCCGCCGCGCTCACGGCCCGGCGGCTCCCCCGATCTCCGCCTGCACGCAGCGGGCGACCTCGGTCAGCCCCCGCATGGCGTCCTTGACCAGCGGGTTCGTGTTGGTGGTGCGGCGCAGCGCGGTGACGTGCCGGCGCGGGTCGAGCCCGCCGAGCCGCACCGTCCGCAGGCCGGGCGCCGGCACGCAGCCGAGCGCCGGGACGAGCGCGATGCCGAGGCCGCAGCCGACGAGCCCGCACACCACCGCGTAGTCGTTGCTGCGGAAGGCGATGTTGGGCGTGAACCCGGCCGTGCCGCACAGCCGCAGCAGCGCCTGCGCGCCGCTGCTCTCCGGCCGGCTCGCGATCCACGTCTCGGAGCGCAGGTCGCGCAGCCGGACGGTGCCGCCGCCGGACAGCGGGTGCTCCTCGGGCATGCACAGCACGAGGTGCTCGTCCATCACGGGCGTCTCGATGATCTGGTCGGGCCAGCCGCGGGGGAACAGGTCGTACCGGTAGACGAGCTGGAGGTCGAGGTCGCCGTCGAGGAGCTCGGGCAGCAGCTCGTCCGGCTCCCCCTCCGACAGCGTGATCTCGATTCCGGGCCGGACCCGGGACAGCTCCGCCAGCACACGCGGCAGGATGCGGGAGCTGGCGGTCGGGAAGCTGCCCAGCTGCAGCGCGCCGCGCTCGCCGCTGGCGACGGCGCGCAGCTCGCGCTCCAGCGTGTCCAGCGCCGACAGCACGTCGTTGCCCTTGCTGACCAGGAGGAACGCGGCGCTGGTCGGCCGGACGCTGCGCGCCCGTCGCTCGAACAGCACCAGGCCGCACGCGCGCTCCAGCGCGGCGACCTGCTGGGACACGGCGGACGCGGTGTACCCGAGGTTGCGGGCGGCGTCCGCGAACGACCCGGTGCGGACCACCTCGCGGACCGTCTGGATGTGCAGGGGACTGATCATGGGCGCACCCCGTTCGGCTCCGTGTGCGCGTCTCCCCCGCAGACGCCTCCCTCTACATGGTCTAGTCGTGCCTCGGCCTCTTGGCCACCAGCGTCAGCACGTCGTACTTGGCGACCGAGGCGCCCTCCTGGTTGGTGACGTCGGTGTCCCAGCGCACCTCGCCGTAGCCGGCGCCCTCGCGCGGGGTGATCTGCTTGGCGGTGAGGGTGACGGTCAGCTCGTCGCCCGGCTTGACGGGGGTGAGGAACCGCAGCCGCTCCAGCCCGTAGTTCGCCAGGACCGGGCCGGGGGACGGCTCCACGAACAGCCCGGCCGCGAACGACACGACGAGGTAGCCGTGCGCGACGCGGCCGCCGAAGAACGGGTTCGCCTTGGCGGCCTCCTCGTCCATGTGGGCGTAGAAGGTGTCGCCGGTGAACTCGGCGAAGTGCTCGATGTCGCCGAGGGTGACGGTGCGGGGGCCGCCGACGGCGGTGTCGCCGACGCGCAGGTCCTCCAGGTGCTTGCGGAACGGGTGCTCGTCGGTGACGGTCCGGTCGGTGCCGGGGACCCAGCGCCCGGTGATCGAGGTGAGCATCGCGGGCCCGGACTGGACGGCGGTGCGCCGCATGTGGTGCACGACCCCGCGGATCCCGCCCATCTCCTCGCCGCCTCCCGCGCGGCCGGGGCCGCCGTGGACGAGCGGCGGCAGCGGGGACCCGTGCCCGGTGGACTCCTTCGCGTCCTCGGCGTTCAGCACGAGCAGGCGCCCGTGCCAGGGCGCGGTGCCGAGGACCACCTCCCGCGCGAACTCCGCGTCGGCGGTGACGACCGACCCGGCGAGGCTGCCGCGTCCCCGCGCCGCCAGCTCCACCGCCTCCTCGGCGCCCTCGTACGGCAGCAGCGTGCTGACCGGGCCGAAGGCCTCCACCTCGTGCGGCTCGGCGCGGGCGGCGTCGGCGGCGCGCAGCAGCACCGGGGAGAGGAACGCGCCGCGCTCGGCGTCCGCGCCGGCGACCTCGACGTGCTCGGGGTCGCCGAAGACGACGCGGCCGGCGTCCATGAGCGCCTTCAGGGAGCGCCGCACCTCCTCGCGCTGGCCGAGGGTGGCGAGGGCGCCCATCCGCACGTCCGGGTCCGCCGGGTTCCCGACCGTGACCTCCGCCAGCCGGTCGCGGACGGCCTCGGCGACGTCGTCCATCAGCGCGGCCGGGACGAGCGCGCGGCGGATCGCGGTGCACTTCTGCCCGGCCTTCACGGTCATCTCCTGGACGAGCTGCCCGACGTAGAGGTCGAACTCGCTCGTGCCGGGCACGGCGTCCGGCCCGAGGATCGAGCAGTTCAGCGAGTCGGCCTCGGCGTTGAACCGCACCGCGTTGCCCACGATCGCCGGGTGCGTGCGCAGCAGCCGCGCCGTGGACGCCGACCCGGTGAACCCGACGACGTCCTGTTCGGTGAGGTGGTCGAGCAGGTCGCGCGGCTTGCCGCAGACCATCTGCACGGTGCCCTCGGGCAGGATGCCCGACTCGACGATCAGCTCGACCAGCCGGGCGGTCAGGTAGGCGGTCTGGCTCGCCGGCTTGATCAGGCTCGGCACCCCGGCGAGGAACGCGGGCGCCAGCTTCTCCAGCGGCCCCCACACCGGGAAGTTGAACGCGTTGATCTGCACCGCGACGCCCCGCGACGGCGTGCACAGGTGCTGCCCGACGAACGTCCCGCCCTTGCCGAGCGGCTCGACGTCGCCCTCGATCAGCACCCGGTCGTTCGGCAGCTCGCGCTTCCCCTTGCTCGCATAGCCGAACAGGACCCCGATGCCGCCGTCCACGTCGAACCTCGCGTCGTTCAGCGTCGCGCCCGTCCGCGCCGACAGGGCGTACAGCTCGTCCCTGTGCTCCCTCAGATGGGAGGCGAGCGCCTTGAGCAGGGACGCGCGCTGGTGGAACGTCAGCTCCCGCAGCACCGGGCCGCCGACCGATCTCCCGTACCGGAGCGCGGCGCCCATGTCGACGCCGGACGACGAGATCCGGGCGATCTCCTCCCCCGTGACGGCGTCGTGCAAAGGCTCGCCCTCGTCGTCCGGAGCACGCCATGAACCCGACACATAACTGCGCAGCACGACCACCGGGACCTCCTCGTCCATATCTCCTGAGTCTTCTTGCCACCTTCGAGCTTCGTTCACGCCTCGCAGAGATGACAGCCGGGACGGGTTCCGTTTGTGTACTCGTGGACGGTTTAGCGCGAATCAGAGGAACAACTCTTGTGGATCTGTTCCCCGGTTCACCGCGCTGCCGGGCGTGCTGCCGCGCATCCGGCGCGGCGCGCCGGGCGCGGCTGAAATACTCGTGACCATGACCTATGTTGCGGACGGTGAGCGGTACGAGCGGATCCCCTACCGGCGGTGCGGGCGCAGCGGGCTGCGGCTGCCGGCGATCTCGCTGGGGCTGTGGCACAACTTCGGGGACGACCGGCCGATGGACGTCCAGCGGGCCATCCTGCGGCGCGCGTTCGACCTCGGCGTCACGCACTTCGACCTGGCCAACAACTACGGGCCGCCGTACGGGTCCGCGGAGATCAACTTCGGCCGGGTGCTGCGGGAGGACCTCGCGCCCTATCGGGATGAGATCATCATCTCCACCAAGGCCGGGTACGACATGTGGCCCGGTCCTTACGGTGAGTGGGGGTCGCGGAAGTACCTGCTGGCGAGCCTCGACCAGTCGCTGCGCCGGATGGGCGTCGACTACGTCGACATCTTCTACAGCCACCGGTTCGACCCGGAGACGCCGCTGGAGGAGACGATGGGCGCGCTGGACCGGGCCGTCCGGTCCGGGAAGGCGCTGTACGCGGGGATCTCGTCGTACTCCCCCGAGCGGACGGCCGAGGCGGCGGCGATCCTGCGGGAGATGGGGACGCCGCTGCTGATCCACCAGCCGTCCTACTCGATGCTCAACCGCTGGATCGAGGGCGGGCTGCTGGACACGCTCGGCCGCGAGGGCGTCGGCTGCATCGCGTTCTCGCCGCTGGCGCAGGGGATGCTGACCGACAAGTACCTGGACGGGATCCCGGAGGGGTCGCGGGCGAGCAAGGGCACGTCCTTCTCCTCCGGCCTGCTGACCGAGGAGAACCTGCGGCACGTCCGGACGCTGAACGAGATCGCCAAGGGGCGCGGGCAGACGCTCGCGCAGATGGCGCTGGCCTGGTCGCTGCGGGACGGGCGGGTCACCTCCGCGCTGATCGGCGCCAGCAGCGTCGCGCAGCTGGAGGAGAACCTCGCGGCCCTGGACCGGCTCGACTTCACCGCGGACGAGCTGGCCGCCATCGACCGGGACGCCGTCGAGGCGGGCATCAACATCTGGGCGGCCTCCAGCGCGCACTGATCGGCCGCGCATCGACCGGGCGCGACCGGGCACGACCAGCACATGGAAGAGGACCCCAGGGGCTCCCCGGACCGGCGGGACCCCGACCGGCGCGACCCCGAGGGCCGCGAACCGGAGCCGTACGGCCCGGAGTTCCTCGGCCCGGGCTCGCGCGGGCCCTACCGGCACGAGCAGCCGCGCGGCAGCGAGCCGCTGAACGCCCGCAGCCCGCTGCGGCTGCGGGCCGTGCTGTCCGGGATCGCGCTGGTCGTCTCCGTCGGCGCCGCGATCGTGTTCGCGGTCGGGGCGCAGGGCGACGACGGGGCGTGGGCGGCGGCCGGCATCTGCGCGGCCGTCGCCGTCATCGCCGCGATCGACCTCGTCGTGATCGCGCGGCGCGCCCGCACCTGAGCCTCAGTGGCGGTGGTCCGCGGCTGCGGCCTCCGGGTGGGCGAGCAGCCAGTCGATCCGCTCGCGGCTCTCCTCGTCGATGGGCGTGTAGGTGACCATCCGGGCGCCCGGCGCGGCGCTGACCTCCAGGTGCATGGTCCGGGTCCGGATCTCACCGGCGGCGTGGTGCCGGAAGATCTTGATGCTCGCCCCCGGCAGCGCGACGTCGTGGGAAGCCCACAGCCGCGCGAACTCCGGGCTCACTTCCTGCAGCCGCCGGACGAGGATCTTCCAGCCCGGCTCGTCCAGGTGCCGGCTGTAGCGGTGCCGGAACGCGGCGACGAGCCCGGGCGCCGTCTCGGCGAGGTTCGCGACCGGGTTGCAGCACGGCGGCAGCGTGAACGCCATCCACATCGTGTTCCGCTCGCACGGCCGGACGACCGTGAGCTGGGGGAGGATCGCGGCGTAGGCGGCGTTCCAGGCGAGGACGTCGCACCGGCCGTTGGTGACCGACGCGGGCATGGGGCTGAGCGCGTCCAGCACGATCTGGACGTCCTCGGGCAGGTTGTCGGCCTCCTCCGCCACCGCGGTGTCGGGGACGTCGGCGAGCCGGTACAGGTGCTCGCGCTCGGCGCCGTCCAGCCGCAGCGTGCGCGCCACCGCGTCCAGCACCTGCGTGCTCGCGTTGATGGGACGGCCCTGCTCCAGCCACGTGTACCAGGTCACGCCGACCCCGGCGAGCTGCGCGACCTCCTCCCGCCGCAGGCCCGGCGTGCGGCGCCGCGGCCCCGGCGGCATCCCCACGTCGTCGGGCGTGATCCGCTCGCGCCGGCTGCGCAGGAACGCCGCCAGCTCGGTGCGCCGGCGCGGCCCCGTCCCGTTCCGGGCCGGGCGCCCGGACGCGCTGGTCTCTGCACTGGTCATCGTCACGTCTCCCAGCCTGCACCCCGCGGGCGGCGCCCACCAGGCGTCTGCCGGGTGCTGTCAGTACCAGTATCGACAGGCTCTCGTTACGGGTACCGGCGTCGCCGCACGCTCGTACACATGACACAGACAACCGATCTGCGCGGGATTGTTCCCGAAAGGGGGTCGCGGAGCGGACCCGGCGGCCTGCTGCTGGCCGTCGTCCTTCTCGGCCAGTTCATGGGGGTTCTCGACGCCAGCATCGTCAACGTCGCGCTCCCGACGATGCGGGCGGACCTGCAGGCCTCGGGGGCCGGGCTGCAGCTCGTCGTCGCCGGATACATCATCTCCTTCGCCGTCCTGCTGATCACCGGGGCGCGGCTCGGCGCCCTCGCGGGGCACCGCCGCCTGTACCACCTCGGCCTCGCCGCGTTCACGGCGGCGTCGCTGGCGTGCGGGCTGGCGCCGTCCACCGGCGCGCTGGTGGCGTTCCGCTTCCTGCAGGGCGCCGCGGCCGCGCTGCTCACCCCGCAGGTCATGTCCATGATCCAGCGGAACTTCACCGGCGCGGCCCGGGCCCGCGCGCTGAGCCTCTACTCGGCCGTCATCGCGGGCGCCGTCGTGGTCGGCCAGGCGGCCGGGGGGCTGCTGGTCAGCGCCGACCTGTTCGGCACCGGATGGCGGACGGTCTTCCTCGTCAACGTGCCGATCGGGATCGCGCTGCTGATCGCGGGGCCGCGCGTGCTGCCCCGCGACGAGGACGTGCCCGGCCTCCGGAACCTCCGCGCGCAGCTGGACCTGCCGGGGCTGCTGACGCTCGCCGCCGCGGTGCTGCTGTTCGTCGTCCCGCTGATCATGGGCCACGAGCTGGGCTGGCCGGCGTGGGGATGGGCGTCGCTCGCCGCGAGCGCCGTATTCCTCGCCGCGTTCGTCGCCGTGGAGCGCCGCGTGGCCGCCGCGGGCGGGAAGCCGCTGATCTCGGTGCGGGTGCTGCGCGCGCCGCTGCTCGTGCCGGCCTGCGTCGCGATCCTGTTCGGTCCGTGCAGCTGGGCGGCGTTCCTGTTCACCACCACCCTGCACCTGCAGGGCGACCTGCGGATGTCGCCCCTGGAGTCGGGGCTGGCGTTCGTGCCGTGCGTGGCGGCCTTCGCGCTGGTCGGGCTGAGCTGGCAGCGGCTGCCCGCGCGCTGGCACCGGCGGCTGATCCCCGCCGGGTTCGCGATCGCCGCGGCCGGCTACCTGTGCGTCGGCCCGCTCGCCGGCGGCGGCGCGGCCTACGAGGCGCTCACCGCCGTCATCGGGTTCGGCCTCGGGGTGATGCCGATCATCATGACCACCGCGCTGCGGCACGTCCCCGCCGAGGACGCCGCCGACGCCAGCGGGCTGCTGCTCACGCTGATGCAGCTGGCCCAGGTGATCGGCATCGCCACCGCCGGCACGCTGTTCCTCTCCCTCGCCGAGTCCGGCGGCTCGACCCGGCACGCCGAGTACGGCACCGGATGGGCGCTGGCCGCCGCGACGCTGGTGGGCGCGCTGTGCGCGCTGTTCCTGGCCCGCGACCGGGCGGCCGCCGGGCGGGCGGCCCGCGGCCTCAACACGCAGGCCGGCGCGCTCGTCTACGACCACGTCGCCGAGGCGCACGGCCTCCCCTACACGCC